>NZ_CALIED010000087.1:0-58437 GCF_938022135.1 uncultured Psychrobacillus sp. | reverse complement strand
GACAGATAAGACATCACAACCACGCGCGTTAGCGATGGGTGATGGCTTATCGCTCCCCCCGCGGAAAGCGTACGTCTAGAGCGGAAATCAACTCTACTTTAAACATAAAAAATTAATAAATATTTTTACGGTTCTCTATTAATAGCTTAAATATTTTACGTATATTTCTAAATATAAATGGACAATATAATAGGGTGAGGCATCTCCTAAGAAATTAAAATATAGAGAATATCATTCAAAAAGATGACAAATTCTATATATTGGAACCTTGAATATTTCATTGGAAAAATACCTAAATTAAGCTTGAAATTTAAAGTATACTTGTTATAATTATATTTGTACTTTAAATAATAAGAACGTTCCGAAGTAGCTCAGTGGTAGAGCAATCGGCTGTTAACCGATTGGTCGTAGGTTCGAGTCCTACCTTCGGAGCCATTTTTATGCTTCCATAGCTCAGTAGGTAGAGTGCTTCCATGGTAAGGAAGAGGTCACCGGTTCAAATCCGGTTGGAAGCTTTTCTATTTTACATAAAAGTAGGGAATATACATAAAAAAGTGCTTGTTTTGAAGTAATACTTATGCTAAACTATTAATTGTCCGGTTTTTAAAGAGGATTACTGTTTTGGAGGATTAGCTCAGCTGGGAGAGCATCTGCCTTACAAGCAGAGGGTCGGCGGTTCGAGCCCGTCATCCTCCACCATAATTTTACTCCTGCCGGAGTAGCTCAACTGGTAGAGCAACTGACTTGTAATCAGTAGGTTGAGGGTTCAAGTCCTTTCTCCGGCACCATTTTCCGAGCCATTAGCTCAGTTGGTAGAGCATCTGACTTTTAATCAGAGGGTCGAAGGTTCGAGTCCTTCATGGCTCATTCACTTTTGTGAAATAAATATGCGGGTGTGGCGGAACTGGCAGACGCACTAGACTTAGGATCTAGCGCCGCAAGGCGTGGGGGTTCGACTCCCTTCACCCGCACCATTTAACTTAATAACCGAGCGGAAGTAGTTCAGTGGTAGAACACCACCTTGCCAAGGTGGGGGTCGCGAGTTCGAACCTCGTCTTCCGCTCCAAATTAAGGCGGCATAGCCAAGTGGTAAGGCACAGGTCTGCAACACCTTTATCACCGGTTCAAATCCGGTTGCCGCCTCCAATTTTAAAAAAGTATTTACTGCCTTCAATATGCCGGTGTGGCGGAATTGGCAGACGCGCGGGACTCAAAATCCCGTATCTTCGGATGTGTCGGTTCGACCCCGACCACCGGTATCATATTCGTGACTTAACGTCATACATATCAAGATCTCTAACAACTATGTTAGAGGTCTTTTTTGTTGTTTCCTAAAAGGGCGTAATCCCATGTATAAGAGTAATGAATGTCTAGATAAAGTAATTGTTAATCACCAAAAGAGTTCAGGCTGTTATTAACGAAAATAATCATTGCATTAGAAGGCTCTTAAGAATCGTTTCCATGTCTTTTTGTCCTTTAGTAATAAATACGTACATTCCCATGCATACTACGTCTTAATTGATGAAATAAAAGGGTATCTATATTTTCGTTTTCATATTAGTTACTTTGTATATTTTTAAACTGGATGGACACGAGAGACAGAGAGGAAAAGACGCATGTTTTCTACGATACTAATGGGATTGACGATCTTATTTTTGGTAACAACCTTATACTATTTCTTTTCAGGTCATAAATATAAGAAAAGCTATTTTCAGTCAACTTTATTCCAAAAGCTATTTTTCGCTATGCTTGGCATTACTTTTGGATTTGCTGTTCTTTATTACTTATTGTCTATGGAAGGAGATGTAGTAAGAGTCAGCACTGAAGAGGGGAAAAATGGAGGAGAAAATTTTTTAGATTATCTCTATTTCAGTGGAGTCACCATTTTATCAGTAGGCTATGGTGACTTGGTGCCTGTAGGAAAGGCGCGGTTCTTTGCGCTTATACAATCAGCGATCGGTCTTCTGCTGCCAACCGCATTTTTTGTTAGTGCTTTGAGTGAAAAGGGAGGTAGCAGTGGAGAAGATGCAAAAAACGAAAATGAAAGTGAGCAAAGCAGTGACAATGATGGGCAAACAGGTAGTTGATGTGTCTTTCCTATAAAGTAAAACAACTGGTGAAGATGTCATCTGAAAAGAATATCTTTTATCATTAAATAAGCATGTATTCATTTGGAAATCACCATACTAACACTATGAATGGAAGATAGGTGACTATAAGTGAAGAAAACAGTACTGATCATATTAGTTATAATGCTTGTTGTATGTGGAGGACTTATATTAGCTATTTCAATATCTCCAACTAAAAAGTTTAATGAAGTAAAGATCGAAGCTACTAAAAAGCCGGTAGTTCTTATTGTAGTCGATTCATTAATGGCAGAACCATTGCAGCAGACGATAAAAGAGGGAAAGGCACCTGCATTTTCCTTTTTAATAAATAATGGGGATTTTTATCCAGAATTTATTAGCTCTTACCCAACTATGTCCGTGACAATAGATAGTACCTTGTTGACTGGAACATATGCAAATCAGCATAAAATTCCAGGCTTGATTTGGTTTAAAAAAGATGAGGAACGCATGGTCAGTTATGGAAGTGGAATCAGGGAGATATGGGACAATGGAGTTAAAAATGTAGTGGCTGATAGTGTTATCCATCTGAATGAAACACATTTAAGTAAGGAAGTTCTAACGATTCACGAAGAATTGGCAAATGCTCAAATTCAGACTGCTTCTGTTAATGGATTATTATACCGGGGTAGCTTTAAGCAGGATTTACATGTACCTAAGCTACTTTCTATTACAGATCTCTTGCCAAAAGAGATAAAAGTGAAAGGGCCAATGCTTTTTTCGCTCGGTGGCTTATCTCAATATAATCCAGAGAACGACAGATATAAATACGTCTGGAAGCGGATGGGGGTAAATAATGAGTTTACTTCTAATGAACTGACTTATCTAATTGGACAAGGGAAGCTTCCCGCCTTTACTCTAGCCTATTTCCCAGATGCGGATGCTTCCATACATAAAAATGGTCCTGGTGATAGATCTGGGATTGAGAAGGCTGACCAAGCACTGCAAGAGCTGTTGAATAGTTTTGGCTCTTGGGAAGATGCAGTAGAGGAGGTAACATGGGTAGTCCTGGGTGATAGTGGTCAATCTGCAGTTAAGGAAGAAAAGGAAACGGCTTTGATTGATTTAAATGAATTGTTAAAGGGTTACACCTTCTTAGAAAGAGGAAAAGAAAATGCACAGCTAGCCATCGCAGTGAATGAACGAATGGCCTACATCTATTTAAATGATAAAAAAATCTCTTTTTCTGATGTAGTAGAAAGCTTAAAAAAGGATGAACGAATTGGTTTTATTGCATGGAGCGATGAACAAACGAATCATGTTATAAGCACAAACGACAAAGAACTCACCTTCTCACCAAATGGATCTTATATAGATGAATACAAGCAGTCATGGCAATTAGAGGGAGATTTGGCTACTCTAGATATAAAAGATGAGCAAGGAACTTTACGCTATCACACATATCCTGATGCGCTAGCTCGGCTCTACGGCGCACTCCACTCCCAAACCGGAAAAGTTATCATAGTAGATGCAAAGCCTTCTTACGAATTTATTGAAAAACATAGTCATGATCATGCTGGTGGCGGTGCACATGGCTCCCTCCATCGGGTAGATTCCGTTGTTCCCCTAATCGTTTCGGGTGAGACAGAAAGACCACCATCCAACCGACTTGTGGATGTGAAGGAGTGGGTAATAGGGTTGTTGGGTGGCTCATAAAGGAGAGCCACTTTTTTTATGTAAGCACAGTAATTATAGACTTTTTATTGTTCCAATAAATATTTGTAATTTCCATTATTAAGAAGTTTTATTTTTCTACAATAGGGAATAACATAATTAGAATCAAAAAAAGAAAGGCGAGGAATTAAAATGATTAAAACATATAACTTTATTATCGAAGGAAAAATTATTGAGGTACACGCAACTTCTAAAACAGAAGCGCAAAGCAAGGCAAACCATATATATGAAGAACTTAAAAGTGAACAGTATCAGCAACAGCAATAAAAGACTCTCAACGAGACGTTAAGAGTCTTTTATTTTATTTCATTTCTTCATTTAAATTCAAAAATAATTGTTCTAGTTGTTCTTTTGGAATTTCTAGATAAGAATCTCCAATACTAATTTCAATTTGACATTTATCCCCATCCTGCTCACTTAAATAGCTAGATATCCCTATGCGGTTATCAAGCTGGGCTTTGCTAAGAATAGCTGCCATTTCCTCTGGGGAACGATTAAAATGGACATGAAACATATTAGAAACGGGTATTTCTGGTACAGTGTAAATATCCTTACAATCATTAAATAGCTGTGCTAGCTCTACAGAATTTTGGTAGTATTGCTCCATTTTGTGTGCTCGCTTATCAAAATAATAATCTGCTGATAGAATATAAGGGTACAAGCTTATAAGTGTTCCACCATAACGCTTTCTCCAAACTTTAGATTTCTCTATGAAATCCTCGTCACCGGCTAGAATAGCTCCCGCAATACCGCCAATTCCTTTATAAAAAGATATATAAACACTATCAAATAGGTCGCAAACCTCAGTGGCTGTTTTATTATAGTATGGTAATACTTCTAAAAGTCGTGCTCCGTCTAAATGAAGCTTTATACCTTTTTCACGACAATAGGCTGAAATCTGTTCTAACGTTTCAAAGCTAGGAAGCCGACCACCAATTTCTCTTTGGGGTAGCTCCAATAGAAGACATGCTATGTCCTCTTTAAGGTTTTTTACGTCTTCTAGCTCAATTACTCGATCCTTGTCTGCAAGCAGGATCGTTTTAATCTGGTGTATTTCCTTTAATCCATCCATTTCGTGTATTTCTAGATGGCTTAAAGGGTGATAGGCAACCTGGTTGAGCTGCTTCTCATCGCACCAAATACGTAATGCAATTTGCTGAGCCATTGTTCCACTAGGGAAAAATGCAGAAGTTCCCTTACCTAAAAGTTTAGCCATCTTCTTCTGAAAATCTTCTATAATAGGCCCGTTTCCATAGATATCGCTAAATTGGTCCTCAGAAACATCCTTCAATGCATCCTTTAAGACGGAGATATCTCGATTTCTATGACCGGATAAATAATATGTACATTCGTTAAAGGAACTTTTTAAATCATTCATGTAATCTTCCCCTATCTTGTTTTGTCTTTACCATAATATAAGTATAATGTATTTTTATTCTGATTGTTTAAATTAATTGGTATGAAAGAAGTACGTTGTATTAATACGTTCCTTTTGGTATATTATTAGTAATATACAATCTACGATGTGATCAAGTAAATAAGAATTGTGAAACAGAAAATATAGCGTTTGCTGAGAGCTATATCACCCCTTCTTGTTGAAACCTACCACGGAGATGTTATGCAAACATAACCGATTCGTTATCGTTATCAAACGTTTAGAGGGCTTAAAACTTATTTTAAGCTAAACTAAGGTGGTACCACGTCTATTCAAGCACAAGGACGTCCTTTTCGAAGGACAGCTTTGTGCTTTTTTATATTTTAAGGAGGAAAAGTAATGACTAACCAACAACAAAACGATTTTACTAAATGGTATATCGACACAATCCAAAAAGCTGATTTAATGGATTATACACCAGTACGTGGATGTATTGCATTTAAACCGGACGGCTACGAAATCTGGGAGCATATCCAAGCAGAGATGAACCAACGCTTTAAAGAGACAGGACACCGTAACGCTTATTTTCCAATGCTAATTCCTGAATCATTTTTCCAAAAGGAAAAGGATCATATTGAAGGCTTCTCACCAGAGCTTCCATGGGTTACAGAGGCTGCAGGTGAAAAACTAGAGGAGCGTTTAGCGCTTCGTCCAACCTCTGAAACGATGATTGGTCATCTGTATTCTGATTGGATTAAAAGCTATCGTGACCTACCTGTACTGATCAACCAATGGGCTAACGTATTCCGTTGGGAAAAGAAAACACTTCCTTTCATTCGTACCTCTGAGTTTTTATGGCAAGAGGGTCATACAGCTCATGTGGATGAAGAGGAAGCTCGTCAAGAAACAATGCAAATGCTAAATATTTATAAAGAGGTAGTAGAGGGACTTTTAGCTATTCCTGTATATGACGGTCAAAAAACTCCATCTGAACGCTTTGCAGGGGCAGTAGATACTTATTCCATCGAAGCTATGATGAAGGATGGAAAAGCGGTTCAGGCTGGAACTTCTCATTACCTTGGAACTAAATTCGCTGAAGCATTCGATATCAAATATTTGAATAAAGAAAACAAGCACCAGCATGTGCATACGACTTCTTGGGGAACTTCTACTCGATTAATCGGATCTGTGATCATGGTTCATGGTGATGAGCAAGGTCTTGTGCTGCCACCACGTATTGCACCGACACAAGTTGTTTTAATACCAGTCGGGCCATGGAAAAAGAACCCAGCAATAATGGAAAAACTAGATGAAATCTTTGCTGCATTAAAAGCAAAAGGTATCCGAGTTCGTTTAGACGATTCTGATCAATCACCTGGCTATAAATTTAATGAGTGGGAGCTTAAAGGTGTGCCAGTTCGCGTTGAATTAGGACCACGTGATTTAGAAAACAATCAAGTGCTTATGAAGGCTCGCGATTTAGATGAGAAAGAATCAGTTGATATAAATGTTATTGTGGAGCGTGTGGAAGAAGAGCTAAACACAATGCAAACTCGTCTATTAGAAAAAGCGCGTGCATTCCGTGATGCAAACTCTCATACCCATGTCGATTCCATGGATCAGCTGAAACAGCATTTAGAGGACTCTTCGGAAAAAGGAGAAATCCCTGGATGGATCCTTGCTGGATGGTGTGGAGACGATGCTTGTGAGGAGCATGTTAAAGAAGAAACAAAATTCACAACACGTAATATTCCATTCAATCCACCAGCTGAAAAATCAACTTGTATTAATTGTGGAAAAGAATCGAAACACACGGTATGGTTTGCAAGATCATACTAATTAAATATGGAACACATAAATCAGTCATTGTTTCTACAATGGCTGATTTTTTTATTTTCAAAAGTCTTGTAAGATTAAGGAAAGTAAAACGTCTAATGAAGTAGTAGGGAGATAGGGGGGATCACTTGGAAAGGGATTTAATCGAGGAGTGGTTTGAGTTATATGAGCGGGATGTGACCAGCTTCCTCATTTACTATACGGGCTCTATGGATGTTCAGGACCTGGTGCAGGAAACTTTTCTTCGTGGATTGAAGAAGATTGCCTACTTTAAGGAAGGGGCACATCCAAAAACATGGTTAATAACCATCGCAAAGAATATAGTGGTTGATCGCGCTAGAAAGAATAATATTTGGAATCGAATAAAATACGTTTTGCGAGATGAAAAACAGATAGAGGGATTAGATCATACTGTTTTACTTGGTGAGATGAATCAAGAATTATATCTAGCTATAAATAAATTGCCAGCTAAAAACAAAGAGGTAATTATTTTAAAGGCAATATTAGAAATGACTTCTAAACAAGTAGCCGAGATTCTAGAATCCAATGAAAACCACGTGAATGTTCTTTATCACCGTTCGCTAAAGAAGCTGAAGAGCATTTTGGAAAAGGAGGGATTTGAGTATGAAGCGAGAACACGATGATTTGGAGGAACGGTTGCGCAATCTTCCGAAGCATTCTCTTGATAAAGAAGAAAAGAGAAAAGTGATTTACAGCATTCGAAATGCTCCAAAATCAAACAGATTAAGGTTTCTAAACCCTCTATCTGTTTTTGTTGCAGCGGCCTGCCTTTTAATGGTTGCTTATTTAGCAAGCCCCATGTACAACCCAGATTTAACGAAAGAAACAGAAGTAGGCATGGGCTCGTTGACGGAGCAGGAATTTATAAAAAGCCTCGATCTTCAAATAGATGATATTAAAAGCACGGAGATTTCAATGAATGCATCAGGGGAGAAGCTCCATGCAGTTAGGACGGAGTTATCTTTAACGTCTAAAGAGCTTATACCAATAGATGTTTGGCATTCTATGGAGTTTCGAGCGGAAAATAAATACCTTTTCTTAAAGGACAGTTACGGTATTGGAAATAGGGCAAGCTATAATTCAAATCCGAATAAGGGTAGATATGATTACACAATTACATTTGAATCTTTATATGCAAATTATTCCGAAGCAGAACTACAAAAATTATTAGAGGCAAGCAAAGATATCAAGTTTTCGGTGGCTTATAAGGGAAAAACGTATGATTTAAATAATGAGTTACCACAAACCGTTACACTAGACGCTCCATTTGCAGCATCCTTTCCTTTACCAGATTCGCCTCAAAGTGTAACAGGATTGGAAGGGAAAATTGGTATATTAGGGCCTGAGAATTTTGTGGCAGAGGATACTCGTCGAGGTGCAAAACTTATGCTCTACTATTGGAGTGATCCTGAATCTTTAGTTGGAAAGGAATATAAGGTAGAGGCGATAAACAGTTATGGAGAGAAGCTTTTATTGTCAGAGGGAGTATTAGCCGCCGGTTTATATAGTGAGGACGCTCATATTTTAACAAGCTTTCCAGCCTTTACTACAGAGGGAGAGTGGCAGCTTTCCTTTTATGTGGAAGAAGAATTGTTTGAGGCATTTAGGATAGAGGTTCTTCCACCTTTTCCAAAGTCCGAACATTACGTGCTGCTAGATTCACCTAAGGAGGTTCAAATTGGTGAAACTACTAATGTACTTATAGAAAGCTCTATTGGGGAAAAGGAAAGTATAGAGGTTCATTTAGTAAATTCAAATGGAGATGAAATTGTACAGAGGAGTAACTTCCAAAAAGACAAAAATCATGTAATTGATGCAACTACTTATGAGAAATTATACCATTACGAGGGGGAAATTAATTTCCCTAAAGAAGGTTCCTGGAAACTTGTCATTGACGGAGAACAAACACAGGTCTTTGAAAATTAACTAAGCAAAAACGCTCCTTCCCTAAAATGGAAAGGAGCGTTTTTCATAGTAGGAAGTCCGGTCGTACACTAATTGGAGGTCGATTGCAGTTGCAATGGTTAGTCATTAGTTATTAGTCACAAAGTAAATGGTAAATGGTCATTGGTTTGCCACCAGTTAAATTGTAATGACCTCCTACTATGCCTTGGCAAGGAGTCTCACCTTACCAAGGATACATATTAAGCATATTTTTCATCATCAAAGGCAATAGTAACGGCATAGTTTTTCGCGTTAATCAGCCCAGATAGCTTATTGGCATCCTTTTCAAAGTCTAATGCTTTTTTTCGGTATTCCTCTGGCTCATATAAGGCAACTTCTACATAAGTGGTTCCTTCGCCGTAGCCGCTGAACTGGATTCTTTGCTTTTCATGGCTTCCTAGCTGTTTATATACTCTTGCCTGGGCCCGTAGCTGAGTAGCTAGTTCAATTGCTTCCACAATGGTGAGGTCAGCTTCTTTATATGTAACTGTATTGTTTAAGTTAGCCTCGTATATAAGTCGATCAAGCTTTCTAATATCCGAGCGAATATCATTCATTTCTAAATCGATTGCGCTCACAGTTCGTATAGGGGGAGCAGGAGTAGTCCCCTTCTCGATAACAGTGAAACCGACACGCATCATTTCTATCTCCAACTCTTGAACTCTCTTCAATAAAATACTCTTAAGCTTTACTGCCTCTGCAAGAAGTATTGGTGCCATAATTTATATCCTCCATTCTATTTGGTTACTGTCTAATACAACACTTGCGGCTTCTCCGCCGTGTACTTGCGTGAACATTTGTCCCATGGATTCTAATAATTTTACCGCTTCTTCCTGACTCATAGAAGGTCGTAGATATACTACTTGTATAGCACTCGTTGTGCTTTCAGTAACTGCAGTTCGTTTAGAATCGACAAATGGACTTCCGAATGCACCTATTTCATCTTGAAGTGTTAAAATCCCGTGTAAATTATTTTCTCTACCATTCAATCCAAGATAGTTTGCTTCTACATTGCCTACAGTGATAAAGATATCCTCTTTAATCTCATCCAAATCATAAATTCCAAGAGGAATCTCATAGCGCATAGAGAAGAAGTTATTTAAATCTACAGCAGAATGCATAGGTGTGATATAATTTTGTTTTGCAATCCTTCTGTACATTGCTTCCATAGAAGGACGATAACGGTTAGGGTCTGCTCCAAGCTTTTTCCAAAGACCTCGCCATTCCTTTATCCCATCAAAATCATTAACTGCTTTTTCCTCTAATTCGAAAAAAAGCTGTTCTTGAAATAATTGGAGGCGTCCCTTAAGCATTTGAGGGGAAGATGATACAATAATTTTGTTATAATAAATAAGGCCAATTTTAAAAGTAGGCTCTATTTGTAATAGAGAAGTATCTAATTTTACAAACATTTTAAACCATCCTTGTATATATTTTCTTCATTGTACCATACAGAAAGGAGAACTCTAGTGAATATAAACCAGTTTCAACAGAACCTCATAGAATACGCTGCATCCATTGGAATTGATAAAATTGGTTTTACCACTGTTTCTCCATTTCATGAATTGAAAAATCATCTGATTCGCCAGCAGGAGCTAGGATATGCTTCCGGCTTCGAGGAGCCGGACATTGATAAAAGGACCAATCCTCAGCTTTTAATGGAGGAGGCACAGAGCATTATATCTATAGCTATTGCGTATCCGTCTAAAATGAAGGATGCACCACAAAGTGTAAAGGGAGCGAGACGTGGAATATTTGCTCGAGCCTCATGGGGGATGGATTACCATACCGTTTTAAGAGAAAAGCTCGCTCAGTTAGAATTATATATTTTAACGCACATACCAGAAGCTAGGCTGCGCTCAATGGTCGATACTGGTGAACTGTCAGACCGTGCTGTTGCCGAACGTTCTGGGATTGGGTGGAGCGCCAAAAATTGTTCTATCATCACCCCTGAATTTGGATCTTATGTTTACTTGGGAGAAATGATCACCTCTATTCCTTTTGCTCCAAGTGAACAGATGGAAGATCAGTGTGGAGACTGCAGGCTTTGCTTAGACGTCTGCCCTACTGGTGCTTTAATAGAAGGTGGTCAGCTGAATGCACAACGATGTATCGCCTTTATCACACAAACAAAAACGATGGTGCCAGATGAGTTCCGAGCGAAGATAGGGAATCGGATATATGGCTGTGATACATGCCAAACCGTCTGTCCAAAAAATAAAGGCAAGGCTAATCTTCATCAGGAATCATTCAAGCCTGACCCAGAGCTAGTGAAGCCTTTATTGTTACCGTTACTAGGCATGACGAATCGGACCTTTAAGGAAACGTATGGTCATATGTCTGGTTCATGGAGAGGGAAAAATCCAATTCAAAGGAATGCAATCATTGCATTGGCACATTTTAAAGAAGAGGGAGCCGTTCCCACGCTGATCGAACTAATGCTAAATGATGCAAGACCTGTAATAAGAGGGACAGCAGCATGGGCATTAGGCAAAATTAATACAGAGGAAGGCTTGCTTGCATTAAAGGAAGCAGAAACAACAGAACAAGAAGAGCAGGTTTTAGAAGAGATTCGCAAGGGTCTTGCGTTTTATACTATTGAAAATTAGGAAGTGGAATCATTGAGTATTAATGTCGTTTTATATCAACCAGAAATTCCTGCAAACACAGGAAATATTGCTAGAACGTGTGCAGGTACAGGCGCAAAGCTTCATCTTATCCGGCCATTAGGCTTTTCTACAGACGATAAAATGCTAAAGCGTGCAGGATTAGATTATTGGGAGCATGTGGACATCACCTATTATGATGGGTTAGATGAGTTTTTCGCTGCTCACCCTGAAGCTGAATATTACCTCATCACTAAATTTGGCGCGAAGCCACATACTACTTTTGATTTTAGTGATTCAGAGAAGGATCATTTCTTTATATTTGGACGTGAGACGAAGGGACTTCCACGTGAGTTTATCGATGCACATCCAGACCGTGCGCTTAGAATACCGATGAATGACAATATTCGTTCATTGAATCTCTCGAATACTGCAGCAATTCTTATTTATGAGGCTTTGCGTCAACAGGATTATCCAAACTTACATTAATAAAAAAACGGACGATGTCTTATGCAGACTCGTCCGTTTTTATGTTGAATAATTATTATTTCTCAGATGCACCTGGTTTGTCGTCGTATCCTGCAGTGAAAATTGCAGTAAGAAACGCAACACAAACGCCAAGAATAAGGATTAGTTTCATACTTAAGCGCCTCCTCTATATATTCTAAATCTTAGTATAACCTAATTTGTAAAAAAATGAAACGATACAATAAAACGAAATTATGTCTGAAATAGAAAGTGTCAAAGTTGCATGTAACGTGTGATTCTACTAGGATAGATAAAAAGGAGTGATTTTTTAAATGGATAATTTGAAAAATGGTCCAGAGAACGGCTCAATGGCAACAAATATGGACGAGGTAAAAACATTAGGCAAGCAAATGGAGCGCATGAGAGATAACCAAGAGCTAGAAGAAGATAACCGTGTATCAGACCCTGCTCAATCAGATAGTGCTACAATTATGAAGAAGAGGAAAGACGACTGATTCTTCAGTCGTTTTTTTCTTGAGTTTGCCCCTTATAAGTTCAAATGGATAAAAGCAGTGGTGGCTGAGGAACTGCCTCCTCGTATTTCCCCATTTGCCTGTCGGGGCAGAACCAGGCGATTACGCTTTTATAAATATATGGGAAGGATGAGATTGATGGAATTACTTGAGGATTCAACAAAGAGATTGGCTAATGGAGTTGAGATGCCGCGTCTTGGGTTAGGGGTATATAAGATGACCGAGCCTGAGGTTGCTCTAGAGGCAATTACATATGCTTTGGAATCTGGCTACCGCCATATCGATACAGCGTCATTATATGCAAATGAAAGAGAAGTTGGTGAAGCAATACGAACTTCTGGAATCTCACGCAAAGAGATTTTTGTAACTACTAAGGTTTGGAATACCGATCAAGGCTACGATCAGACGTTAAGAGCCTTTGAAAAGTCTTTAGAGCTATTAGGTATGGATTATGTAGATCTATACTTAACTCATTGGCCAGTTGCTGAGAGTTATATAGATACATATCGTGCAATTGAACGTCTTTACGAGGAGAAGCTTATTCGAGCGACAGGCGTATCTAATCATAATCAGCACCATTTAGAGGCAATAGCCGCTAAAGCTAATATAAAGCCTATGGTCAATCAGATAGAGTGCCATCCTAGACTGACGCAGTATGATCTTAGAGAGTACTGTGCCTCCGAGGACATTGCAGTTACGTCTTGGTCACCGCTAGCTAGAGGTAGATTATTAGAGGAGCCTACGTTGGCTCGTATCAGTGCTAAGTATGGGAAATCTACCGCACAGGTGATTATCCGCTGGCATTTACAGCATGATTTAATTGTTATTCCAAAGTCTATTACTCCGGAAAGAATCCATGAAAATTTTGATGTATTTGACTTTGAATTATCATTTGAAGATGTAAAAAATATTGATGCACTCAATTTAAATGAGCGAACTGGAGCAGATCCAGATAATTTTAGCTTTTAATAAATGAAAAAAAATGGTCGTTACTGAGGGGATTTCAGTAACGACCATTTTTTATTCGCTGTTATAACATGTATGAACTTTTCCCTGTGAAAGAATAGGAAGTAAAAGGGATACAGCGTCAATAAAGGGGGTTTATTCTAATATTACCCATTAGTGAACAATTTATTCATATGAACTGAAGGATGTTTAGTTAAAACAATTTTATTTTTGGATTATTAATTGGGATTAAGTTAAACGGGATAAAACCATTCCAAATAGAGCTACTAGAACTCTAACAGCGTGTTAGCTACCATCATTCAATTGTCCTGCTGTCTCATAGTAGAATGGATATGTCCAGAAGGAGAATGAGAAGCTATTATCGAAGTTAGGTTACAGGGTATTAATCACTTAAAGTAACATTTTAGAAAAGAGGTATTTTAATGGCAAAAGAGAGAATTTTACCGAAACCAGATAGGTATGCTGTTTGTTCCCCTGAGGGTATACCTATTAAGAAATTTTATGAGGGAGTATTTGAAGAAGTATATATCTTTTTTCATCCTTTTATTAAACCAAAAACAATTAAATATGAACTCTTTGAGCCAGACACATATACAAGTAGAGATGACATTATAAAACATTGTGAGATGCTTACTTGGAATCAGTTTTTAGAAATCTCTGGAATTGATAACTATCAACAATTAGATATTGGACTAAGAACTTCTATTTCTGGGCTAAACCAAACCTATAAAAATGAAAAATTAGCAAAGGTTATTTTAGATGTATGTGAGCAAGAAGAAATTATTGCTCCAACAGAAGGATGTTTTCCAGAGACTTTAATAACAGGTATATTGGAGAATATAAAAAAACAGGGACATGATTGGATTTGGTATGGAGATGAATTTGGTACAGAACGAAAATTAGAGTATGTTGACGATTTAGTTACCAATTGCGACACTTTTCCTATCCATCCTATAAACCTCTTTACTCACGATCATAGTATATTGTTGACCACCCATTGGGATAGTCATTTCTCTATGCTATGTTCAGATAAAAATACAATAAATGAAATAGTCAAATCCTGTAATCTAGAAGGTTTTTATTGCGAAGAAAGCACCATGATCTATTGGAGTATAAGGTGATTTTATAATGTACAGAGTTACATTAAGTACACATATTTTGATAAAAGAAAGCTCTCGAAATTGTAATTTCGAGAGCAGCTTGTTATTAGTTTCTTTATTCAAATCTAGAATATTATCGCTTATCCTCAGCGATAATTACTTCTCCAGTAATCGGATGCTTGAATTGAACTTTAAAGGCATGTAATTCATATGTTTTAGTAGGTGATCTTTTTGCTCCATACAAATCATCTCCAACAATTGGGTGACCTAAATGTGCTAAATGTACTCGAATTTGATGCGTACGACCCGTTTCTAAAATAGCATGCACCTTTGTAAATTGGTCATGTCGGCCGACTACCTCATAATGGGTAATTGCCAGCTGTCCAGAAGGAGATACACGTCTTCTAGTAGGATGGTGTCGGTCGCTTCCAATAGCTGCACGAACGGTACCATGATTACTCTTCATTTGACCTTCTACAATCGCTTCATACGTACGGACAATTTCTTTTTGTTCAATCATTCGGTCTAGCATGCCTTTTACGATTGGATTCTTCGCTACTACTACTAGCCCTTTTGTGCCTTCGTCGATGCGATGGATATGCTCGCCGTAGGAATGTCCCTTGCTCTGCAAGTAATGGGTAACTGTATTCATCAATGTATGGTTTTGACCTTGCTCGTTAGGGTGAGTCGCTACTCCGCGTGGCTTAGAGGCGATGAGTAAATACTCGTCCTCATAGGCAATATATAAAGGGATTCGGTCAGATGGTAAATAGCTGGAGGATTCTCCTTCCCATTTGAAAGTCAAAACGTTGCCCTTCTGCTGTGGTAATTTCCATTGTAATAGTTCCCCGTCTTGATCGGTCACAGCTTTTTGCATTCGGAGCTCATGTATAAGTTTCTTGCCGAGCTTCCATTTAGTTTGGAGCAGCTGGTCGATTGTCAGATCATCCTCTTGAATCGTATAAGTAAGTATATGTTGCATAATCTCTCTCCTTTAAAAAAAGTCATGTCAATGAGACATGACCTTTTTCTTTATTTTAATACAACTTGATCAAAAAATGCTTGAATATTTTCATTTGGCTGTGCATTAGGCATACGAGCCACTTCTTTACCATTTTCAAAATGGATTAAGGTAGGTGTACCTTCGATTTGAAAATCATCCCATCCTTGTTCATACTCTAAAACATTATATTTTAAAATCTCTACATTGTTTTCCTCGGCAAGTGGCGTCAATCTTGGTGTCATTTCCTTACAATGTGAGCATTCAGGACTGAAGAAATAAACTGTAAAGGTTTCCCCTTTTTTAATTTTATTATCTAGATCCTTTGGTAAAATAATATTTTGGTAATTTGGATCATCAAGTAAGTCAATAGTGGATTGCTTTAGATTATCTGTATCATAAGGATTATTCTCTAAAGCATTTTTATTTTTTTGACTGTTTAATACAAAAATTAATACAAAAACTAATATTATTACTCCGCCGATTATGGCAACTTTCTTCATGTTACTTGTCCTCCTTGAGACTCTTCAAAATAACTAAGCTACTAATTGCGATTAAAAGAAACGCTATTAAAGCTAAGAATGGGATAGTGATAAATCCGAATACATTTATATATTCACCAGTACAAGGAACTCTACCGCAAGCAGGGGCTACGTCCTGTAAAAAAGCCAGCTTTTGTAGACTATAATGATAAATAGAGAAGCATAGTCCTATTGTAGAAAATATAAGGGTAGTAACAGCTATCTTTGCATTTTTTTGTGCTATAGCTATCCCAAGTATGATCACAAGAGGATACATGAGAATGCGCTGATACCAGCATAACTCGCATGGCTCGTATTGCCGTATCTCAGAGAAATACAAGGAACCCAGAGTCGCTACAAATGCAACGGACCACATGAATAACATAATATTTTCGATTTTCTTAGTCATAGTTATGCTCCTTTAAAATGCTTTGAACTCAAATAGAATTATAAGCGTTAAAAGAGGGCATGTAAAATATTTTATATGTGAACAAAAGAGTTATATAATGAAAGTTAGTACTAAAAAGAGGAGCGGTATAATGTCAGAAGAATTTGATTTATCACAGTTTGAAAAAAGTATGATTATTAGAGAAATGACTTTCTCAGATATAGATTCGATTTTAGAAATTTCACGTTTATGTTTCCCAGGTATGGACCCTTGGAAGGTTGAACAATTAAAAAGTCACTTGACCATATTTCCAGAGGGACAATTGGTTGCCGAATTAGACGGCAAGGTAATTGGCTCCTGTTCAAGTCTTATTATTAACTTTGATGAGTACGATGATCGCCATTCTTGGTCTGACGTAACTGATAAAGGGTATATCACCAATCATAATCCTGATGGATATAATCTATACGGGATTGAAGTTATGGTACATCCTAAATATCGACGAATGAAAGTTGGACAAAGACTTTACGAAGGTAGAAAGGACATTGCACGCCAATTCAATTTAAAATCAATTATTATTGGTGGACGTGTACCTAATTATCACAAACATGCCGATGAAATGTCACCACGTGAATACGTAACTGCAGTATCTCGACATAAAATATATGATCCAGTTCTAACATTCCAGCTTATGAATGGCTTTACGCTAATGCGTATTAATCCAAATTATTTACCAGATGACGTTGCCTCTGCAAAATATGCAACATTAATGGAATGGAATAACGTCGATTATATTCCATTGTCTAAGCGACACTTTAAAACAAGCTACCCGGTACGAATTTGTGCAGTTCAATATATGATGCGAAAGATTAATTCTTTTGAGGAATTTGCTAACCAATGTGAGTACTTTGTAGACGTTGCTTCAGACGCGCAATCAGACTTTGTGGTATTCCCAGAAATTTTTACAACACAGCTTATGTCATTTTTAGATGAACAATCTCCAAGCCAGGCTGTACGTAAGCTAACAGAGTACACTCCTCAATATATGGAGCTATTCTCTGATCTAGCCGTACGATATAACATTAACATTATTGCGGGTTCCCATTTCGTAGAGGAAGAAAATGAGGAAATATATAATATCGCTTACTTGTTCCATCGTGATGGATCTATTGATAAGCAATATAAAATTCATATAACTCCTAATGAAAGAAAATGGTGGGGGATTAGCGCAGGAGACTCCGTTAAAGTTTTTGATACAGACTGTGGGAAAATTGCCATCCAAATATGCTATGACATCGAATTTCCAGAGCTTGCAAGAATTGCAACAGATATGGGAGCAAATATTATTTTCACTCCATTTTGTACAGAAGATCGCCAAGGCTATTTAAGAGTTCGATATTGTGCCCAAGCTCGCGCTGTCGAAAATCAAATCTATACGGTAATATCTGGGACTGTAGGGAATTTACCTCAAACTGAGAATATGGATATCCAGTATGCTCAATCAGCAATCTTTGCCCCTTCTGATTTTGAATTTGCTCGTGACGGAATCGTTGGAGAAACAGAGCCTAACGTGGAAATGGTATTAATCGGAGATGTGGATTTAGAAATTTTAAGAAGACAGCGTCAAGATGGTACAGTTAAGCATTTAAAAGACCGTCGACATGATGTATACAGTATAGATTATAAAAAATGATGGATGGAGTAGAGATATATGTCCTATAAAAAACTCTTCGAACAATGGAATAGCGTAAATGATATGGAAGCTGTATGGAAAGACGACCTTAAGCTTTTAGCCGCCGATGAAAAAAGACAAGAGGATGCCTTTTACAGAGATTTGGAATTTGGAACTGGTGGTATGCGAGGAGAAATAGGAGCTGGCACGAACCGTATAAACAATTATACGGTTCGCAAAGCAACGACGGGTCTAGCAGAATATATCAAGGCTGCTGGTAAGGACGCGATGCATCGTGGTGTAGTTATTGCTTATGATAGTCGAAGGTTTTCTCCAGAGTTTGCACAGGAGGCAGCGAACACGCTAGCTGCTGCTGGTATTAAAGCTTATATTTACCGTGAGCCTAGAACAACTCCACAGCTTTCTTTTTCAGTGAGAAGGCTTAATGCATATATGGGGATTGTTATTACAGCCAGTCATAACCCACCTGAATACAATGGTTATAAAGTATACGGGCAAGACGGCGCCCAGTTAAATTTACAGGATGCAGATACTGTTATTGAATATGTTAAAAAAGCGGGAGACGCACTATCTATTAAAAATAATGAAATTAATGAGGATCTAATCGTTTATTTAGATGAGAGCATGGATTCCTCATATATAGATGCGTTAAAAACAGTTCAAGAAAATCCCGAACTAGCATTAAAAACAGATTTAAAAGTAGTATTTACCCCATTACACGGAGCTTCAGGTAAAACTACAAAGCGTATTTTGACCGAAGCAGGCTATCAGCATATCTTTTACGTGGACGAGCAAATGGAGCCAAATGGAGAGTTTCCAACGGTTGCGTCTCCTAACCCAGAAGAGGAAAGTGCCTTTGAATATGCTATCCGATATGGTGAGCAGTATGAAGCTGATATTTTAATAGCTGTAGATCCAGATGGTGACCGTGTAGGAGCAGCAGTTAAGACAAAAAATGGCTATAAACTCCTGACTGGCAATCAAACCGGGGCTATTTTAATAGAGTACTTATTAATGATGCGTAAGGAAAAAGGGACGATGCCAGCAAAAGGCCGAGTGTTTAAAACAATTGTCACGTCTGATTTAGGCAGAGTAATAGCAGAATACCACGGCGCAAGTACGGAGGACGTGCTAACAGGTTTTAAATTTATCGGTGAGAAAATTAAACACTACGAGGAAACAAATGAATATGAGTTTCTTTTTGGTTATGAGGAAAGCTATGGCTATTTAGTAAAGGACTTTGCAAGAGATAAGGATGCAATTCAAAGTGTTTTGGCATTAGTCGAAGCAGCTGCCTACTATAAACAGAAGGGGCTGACATTAGTAGATGTCTTGAACAGTCTATATGAAAGACATGGCTATTATCTAGAAGGCTTAGTGTCCGTTACGAAAAAAGGCGTTAGTGGAGCAAAGGCGATTGCTAACCTGCTGGAGCAAATCAGAGTGAATCCTATAACAGAAGTTGCAGGTATCGAAGTGCTTTCACAGGAAGATTATTTATCATCTGTACGAACATTTACGGATGGCAGAGAGCAAGAGAAGATATTGTTGCCTTCTTCCAATGTATTAAAATACTTCTTGGCAGATGGTTCTTGGGTATGTGTACGACCTAGTGGAACAGAGCCAAAAATCAAATATTATTTTGGAGTAACAAGTGATTCAGCAGAAGAAAGCCAGAAAAAGCTGGAAGCGATCAAAGAATCCTTTACGGGCAATTTAAATCAATATTTAGAATAGAGAAGAGGCGCTGAAATTTTTTCAGCGTCTTTCATAATATAAAGAAGGATTTAAAAAGAGCATGGTCTATGGATTATTTTAGTTGTATTTAAGGTAATATTATAATCAGTAATTTAAAGTAATAATTGTATATTATTGGTATAATATAAGTGCAAAGACGGTTTAGCTGAAATTTTGTTTTGGCTTATTATGTATAATGTCAAATTTGGCTATAGGAGTGTTGTTCAAATGTTAATTTCTTTGTTCGTGTTGGCGCTAGTTATTGGGATACTAACTTTCATTCTTACTTTTAAACGATCTTGGACATTTAACTTAATAATATGGGGCATTTATTTAGCGGTTATATTTGCACCAATATTTACTGTTGTTTATGCATTTATGTATGAGAACATATTCGAAAGTGGATTGGCAGGAAGAGCATTCGTCCTGTTCGAAATGATTGCAATTCTAATGCTCATAGTTGGTTGTATAGGAATTATTAGAAAGAAAAAGATGAAATCTGATGTTCAATTATAAATCGACTTTTCACTAGAGTGTAGAATAGAATTTTCTATATGAATGTTAAATATGATAAAAGTTTAATCGTATTCAAGGAAATTCTTGACTTTTTTTATTAAGGCTATGTTAAAGGTTAAGGTTGATTTTAGATACACATAAAAAAGAGCTAGGATATTTCTCCCGGCCCATGTTAATTTAATATTTGCTAAAGCACCTCGTGAGCATAACCGGGGATTTTTTAATCTTCACTATTATGTTCTTTATAGTAGTCACTTTCCGTAAATTTATCATAATTTCCATCATGTTCTCTTTTGACTAGAACAACTTTACTATCTTCGTTCGAGGAGTATATTTTTTCTCCAACCTCTAGAAAATTGGATGATAGATTGTCCTTTGGCATTACTTCTTTATCAACTTTTTTATTAACTTCTCCAATTTTATCCGCGACTGTGAATTCATTATTTTCAATATCACCTTGCCAAGTGTACTCTTTCCCATCAATTATCAAATATGCACCATAAGAACTTTCCGAACTTCCACTATTACAACCAGACAACACAACTAAAACAAAAAGATGTATTAGTAATGATAGAATGCTTTTTCTAAGCATATTAACTCCCCCTTCACAGAAAATAGACAAGTGAGTTCTACAATGGTTTCAAAAATAAAGCACATGTTCAACTAAATTGCTGCTTTAGTTTAATAAGAAAAAGACTTTACTCCTTTTTGAAGTAAAGCACCCGTTAGTTGAAGAAGAAAGAGCAGTTTATTCCCTCATCGTGCCCGATTGGTGAACAATGACTATGACTTTAATTCTTATTTGAATACATCAAAAACTTTGTTTTCGCTATCTTCATACTGGCAAATAACGATTTGTAGGTTTTTCATATTCCAGTCTTTAGAGCGTAGATAGATAAACGTATTATCCAATTCTACAATTTTGTCAGCCGTAAGATAATTTAAATCGAAATATTTATCGTACTCCTCGTTGTAACCAGGTGTCTCGATAGTTATAGGACTAAATAAGCTTGAAGGCTGTTGTATTGTTTTTTTGATTACTCTCGAACTAATATTGTATTGATAGGTATAAATAAATTCATTGTACATATCATCATTCCCAATAAAGATGGTTGTACCATCTTGTGATACAGATGCCAACATCATTGGAAGGTCATATGACTTAATTTGTTCATATGAAATTCGATTTGTAACTATAGAGTCTTGCATATTATATACGACTACTCCAAATGTACCTTGCATAATCGCAATGTTGTTATCGGCATATAAAAGTTTGGGCATTTCGGAACCTATATTCATTTGTTCAATGTCAGACGTGTCTACAGCTAATTCTTCACCCTCGGGTAAGGTGTTATCAGAACCGAGTATAGGATGTTCGTTGTCTTGACCCACCAGTGTAATTGCATCGGAATCATTTGCTTGGCAAGCCGCTAATAATAGGAACAGTGATATAAAAGTGAAAAGTAATTTCTTCAAAAAGTCGCCTCCTTAAATTGTTAGACGTGAAGATAGTGGATATGTTTCAAATCATTTCTTGTTCATACAGATAGGTAAGCTTTTGAAGTTATCGCCAGCTTTTCCCCCTGTTCACACCGTACGTGCGACTTTCACCGCATACGGCGTTCCAACTAATCCGATTTATTCTTTCTATGTATAAGCAGACGAGTGCTAATTTTCCGAAGTTAGATTATTTCATTGTTACATTTCAGTCGTAAATTATTTACTTTTTCTATTTGTTTTTTTGAAAGCTTTACAGCTTTTAAGAACTTTTCAATTTTTACTTTGTCTTTCAAATGTATAAGTTGATGTATAGCTTTGTTCAAAATTATTAAGTTCGAGTAGCTATCATCTTTTGAAATGTGAAAAGGATTAATATGATGACAATGACAATCATTAGTTCCTAAATCTTCTCCTAAAATGGCACATTTACCATATTGGGCGATAAACTTACTGATTCTGTTGTCGTTATATTCAATAGATCTGTTTGGAATGTAGTTTTTCATGAGAGACGTGAGCGTATTATTATCGATAGCCTTTAGGCTATTATGAATTTTTGCTCTACCTTCGGTAGTAAAGTTACATATCACTTGGGAGAAACCAAGTGTCTTTCTCCAACGTTGTGCATGGATGGGGACAAAGACCATATTTTGTATCTTAAAAAATTTGGACTTGTAACCCTTGTACCTCTTCTGTAAAGTCTTCGTCATCTCATCGAAACTTGCCTCTGTTCGGATATTCTTTAGTTGATTGTATAACGTCTTGCGTAGATGTAGATTTAACTCATTCAAATTAATGGTGATTTGAGTTGCAGCTGAGTAATAGTTTTGGATTCCCATTACAACGGTATTAAAGTTCCAAACAGTCTGAATGCAAGGCTTTCTCTTGATTACTTTAATCGCTTCTTTAATTTTTTGAAAAGCATTTGCTTTAGCCTTTTTTGACATACCTGACTTTGCTACGAAACCAAATCTAGTTTTTCCTTTTCTTATGGCTTTTATGGAAAACCCTAGAAACTCGGAAGAGTTTTTCTTTAAGTTCACAACCTTAGATTTTTCTTCACTCGTTTCCAAGTGTAATCTCTTATTCAAGAAGTCTTTTAATGCATAATTCATTTTTATAGCTTGTGACCTTGTTCGGCACATCACCTTAAAATCGTCCGCATAACGGACGATAAAACACTCTTTCAAACTCGATTTCTTTAATTGCTGATACTTGCTACCATTGGTCGAATACGTGTAGTTACTTTCTAATGTTTCCCATTGGTCACTAACCCACCAATCCAATTCATTTAACACAATGTTAGATAATAAAGGTGAAAGAATACCACCTTGCGGTGTTCCTTTTATAGGAATACCTTCTCCTACAATTTCTGCTTTTAATAACCTAGATATAATAGAAAGAAGGGACTTATCCCTAATGCCCAGCGACCACATTTGTTTTAACAGTTTGCTATGATTTACATTATCAAAGAAACCTTTAATATCTACGTCAACACAATGATGTAGACCAGATTGGTTAATCAGAAATTCGAGTCTAGCTTTTGCATGATGAGTGTTTCGATTCGGTCTAAAACCATAACTATGTTTATGGAATTTAGCTTCACAAATTGGCTCTAAAATTTGCAGTACGCATTGTTGAAAAATTCTATCCCAAATAGTTGGTATCCCTAGAGGTCTAGTTTTGTCTATTCCTTTTGGAATTAAAACTCGCCTAATAGGCTGTGGTTGATACCATTTGAACATGGCTTGAACTTTTGTTATTACGTCTTCTACCGTTAAATGAAGTATATCCTTGATTGTTAAATTATCTGTTCCCGCAGTTTTGCTACCTGTATTTCTTTTGATATTTCGGTAGGCAAGACGTATATTGTCTTCAGAACTCATTAAGTCTGTTAAGTCATAGAAGTGATGACCACTAACACTTTGAGCATACAGTGTATCGAAACATTCTTGCATACTATAATACTCATTGTGTCTCAGTTTCTTCCGTTTCAATAAGTCGGTGACTCCTTTCGGAGTTAAACCTCTATTAGTCTCACAAGAACCTTATTAATCGATAAAGAACTGCCTTACTTGGTTGAATAAATCTTTATTAGTCTAGTGGCTATCCCTCCATGTGGATTAGACATTTCATTGGTACTATGCCACCACTTTCACTGATATAAAGGCAAGTTATACAGTAACTAATATCATTATTGCTTTCCCTGCCAACGTTTCTTAGGGAGTAAGCCCTCCACGTTATCAGCTTACAACGTTGAATTATATCTATTAATAGAATGAACTTAGGTGCATCCTCTAAGCCTGTTAGCGTTCATACGCCTGTAACGTATCATGGATTTTCATATTAGCTAGTCTTACTAATCCACATCTAACCTCACAATTTGGTGATATACACATTTCTATGTATCGCAGTTCTAGACCAGTACATTCAGATATTCGTCAGCTTAACCTTTTGTTGTAGGTTTATTCGCATTCTCACCATATTCATTCAACTCAAGCATCATGAACTACACCACTCCATCGAGTAGGCTTTCGTCAGCCGAACTGGTACGGTAGATTCTCATGCCTTTTCACCGAGCTTATAACACGGTCATTCTTACTAAATCCAGTGCTACTCGACTAAGAGAGAACCCTTCAGAGCGTTACTTCATCATTTGATTCTTCGATATAATCCTTCAGTTCCGAAAGGAACTGCCTAGCCTTTACCAGAGAGATGTAACCATCCTCTATTTGAACTAGGAACATTTCGCACAACTAAACTGCCCCGTTAATTTAAGTGTAACATTTCACAATGCAAAACCAATCCTACTCTTTAACATACCCTAAATTTATTACAAGTAGGGTTCGAATTCTATACTGTCAGTCAAAAGTATGATGCTTCTGATATTTATATGTAGACCTTATACATGATAAGATGAATATAACAGGTAGGTTAGATGGAGGAGTTATAATGCAATCGAAGGAACTTTCCAATATAGAGCTATTGAAAGAAATAGCAGAGCTAATCAACGAGGAAACAGATATGGAACAAATGCTACAGGGAGCGCTTCGTAAGCTTTTAGAAGGGACTATTTTTGAGACGGGATGGATTTTTTTCATTAATGAAAAAGGGAAGCAGGAGCTAATTGCGCATGAAAACCTTCCCAAGTCACTTGAAAAAAATGATTGCCGACACCTTCAAAAGGGTGGTTGTTGGTGCGTGTCTCGATATAGAAATGGAGAATTACAAAAGGCTTCTAACATAATAGAATGTCAGCGAATAGAAAATGCTCATAAAAAAGATGTAAATGATGAGGGAATCACACATCATGCAACAGTACCTTTACAGTCTGGGCAGGAACGCTTTGGTTTGTTAAATGTCGCTACAGCGAATACTGTCCGTTTTGAGGAAGGTGAGTTAGCCTTATTAGAATCTGTAGCATTTCAAATTGGATCAGCGATTAAACGAATATTATTGACTAAGCAAGAGCAACAGGTGGCGCTTGTTCAAGAAAGAAATAGACTTGCTCGAGATTTGCATGATTCTGTAAATCAGTTGCTTTTTTCAGTTACCTTGACTGCTCGAGGCGGCGTTGAAATGACAGACCAAGTCGAAGTAAAGAATACCTTTAAAGAGATTCAATATTTAACTCAGGAAGCACTAACCGAGATGAGAGCACTTATTTGGCAACTGCGCCCTAAGGGTCTAGAAACTGGAATTATAGAAGGGTTAAAGGGATACGGAGATATTCTCGGATTATCCCTAAGCATAAAGGTAAAAGGAGTAATCCAACTTCCGGCAAAGGTAGAAGAGACTTTGTTCCGCATAACGCAAGAGGCACTAAACAATATACGCAAACATTCTGGAGTGCTTAAGGCAGAAATTTATATGACAGTCACAACAACCGATGTGCTTTTAGTTGTAAAAGATGAGGGCTGTGGTTTTCACATGAAGGATTTAAAATCACTTCCTTCAATAGGTCTGCAAAGCATGAAGGATCGAGCAAACTCGATTGGTGGTACAGTGGACTGGGTGACAGAAGTCAACAAAGGGACAGAGATATTAGTAAGATTACCTTACTAGGGGGGATTGAAATGATAAGAGTATTAATAGCTGATGATCACCATGTTGTTCGCAGAGGTTTAATGTTTTTTTTGAAAACACAGAAGGATATGGATATCGTCGGAGAAGCAACTAATGGAAAAGAAGCTGTAGAACTGACCGAGGCTTTAAAGCCAGACATTATTTTAATGGATTTAGTTATGCCAGAGATGGATGGAATACAAGCAACCAAAAGGATAAAAGCAGAATATCCTGATATTCAAATTCTGATGCTAACAAGCTTCTCAGATCGGGATCATGTAATCCCAGCTTTAAAGGCGGGAGCAGCAGGGTATCAGCTAAAGGATATCGAACCAGACGACTTAGCGGACTGTATAAGAAAAATTATGCGTGGAGAAAACACTATCCATCCTGAGGCAACTAGTCAGATGGAAAAAGAAAATGAACCGAAAGAAATTCTTCCTCATGAGGAATATCCATTAACCCCTAGGGAGCAGGATGTACTGGCAGAGCTTACAAAAGGCAAAAGTAACAGAGAGATAGCATCCTCATTATTTGTCACAGAAAAGACCGTAAAAACTCATATTTCGAATATATTTGGTAAGCTACACGTCCAGGATCGAACTCAAGCTGCACTATACGCAGTAAAGCATGGTTTAACGGAATCGAGTGGGCAATAATCGTCCACTAATTTTTGGGAGAAAATAGAAGGAGGAGTACTGCCATTTAGGTACTCCTCTTTTAAGCAGCATTAGATTAAAAAAACAAAAGAACATTTTCAAAAGGCTACAAAATGTTCTTTTGTTTTATGTGTGTTTCCTAAGAGTCAATTTGACCAAGGGTCAGTATTTTATTTCTTTTAATTATAGCCTCAATTACTCCATCCGAAATTTCCTTCTGTGTTAACCACCTTGAATGGTTACCTTCTATGAAAAATCCCAATTGAACTTGATGATAGGAACAATTTTTAGGCAGTATAGCTTCTCGTTTAACTTTTTTTAAATCCGAGCTACTCCCTAAAATATGAATTAAATCCCACCTACTTTTACTAATGGAAACCTCCGCTGCAATTATTTTAAGTGCCTCTGGAGCAGTCGAGTGTATCCAAGCTACCACAATATCAATCCCACCGTTTTCACTAATTGTTGTATGCACCTTCTTTTGTAATTCAGCATTATTGTTATAGTTAAGAAGAAGTGGGGTTATATGATTATTTAAGTCTGTTTGTTCTATTAAATCTTTCATGCGTTTGGGATTCCTAGCGATAATCGAAACATGATACCCCTGATCTAATAACCAGAGGGAGACTCTGGATAGCATCCCAGTTCCACCGACTACTAAAGCATGTTTCATGATATTTTCTCCTCCTTACTATACAATTGTTCGATAGAAAAACGTTTCTGCCCGATGCAAAAACGTCTCATTTCAGTTGCACTATGAATTAAATAAGGTTCCATGTAGTGCTTCCATATAACGGGTGGCAGATCTTAGTACATTTTGCTTGGCCTCTTCTTTAATGACACGATGAAAGGCATCATATAAACGCGCAAACTTCAATTCTTTTATCCTAGTGGAAATCCTTTCTACAGTCGTTTCTGGAAGGGGGATAAAGTTTGGATAACTGTACATAAAGCTTACCCATGAAAGGTCAGCTACGACACGAATGATATCCCCAGTCATTAAAATCCCGCTTTGGTTATCTCCATTTTTCCATTCTAAAACTGTTCCACCTTTAAAATGGCCACCAATTCTATGAAGGATGATTCCTTCTTTTAATTCAAGTGACTCACCAGACCAAAAAACTATTCGCTCACTTGGTCTCATAACCCATTCTTGGTCATCTTCATGAATGTAAATTGGAGCGTTAAAGGCTTCAGCCCATTCTACTTGGCTAGAGTAGTAATGTGGATGAGATAAAGCTATTGCATCAATTCCACCTAAGTCTTCTATTTTGCTAATCGTTTTTTCATCAATATAAGAAATACAATCCCACAATAAATTAAAATTTTTGTCTTGTATCAAATAGGCTGTTTGACCAATTCCAAAACTGGGACAAGTGTTTATGCTGTATAGTCCTTCTTCTTCAATATTAATAGTATTTTTGTATTGGCCTTCTTTAATCATAGATTCTAATGTAGTCCAATTTTGTCCCTTAGAACTAATAAATTGTCTTTCTTCACTGCAAATTATACATTCATTTGGTTTCTCTAAAGAATTTTCATACTGAACTCCGCATGCCTTACAAACATATTTATCCAAAATAATCCCTCTTCTCTTAAAAAATATTATTTATTTTGCTTGTTCTGATATATCTTGTAATTGAATTGTATCACTATAAATAATGTGCTACTCTCATGCTTTTGATTGAAAATTCAACCATTGTCGACAGATTTAAGAGAAGATCGGGAGTATATTGTTTCAGAGAAATTTAACTAATTGCAAAAAAACGACCCTCTAAAAAGAGAGTCGTTTTCTATATCGATTATATTTAAGTATGATGTATTAATTATTCATCTATGGATTCTTCTAGTTCCTCATCCTCTTGATCTTCCGGAACTTTGACAACTTCTAGATATTGAATGTGATGACCGTCGATTTCTTTGACAGTAAATTCGTAACCTTGTTCTAGGAGCTTTTCACCACTGACCACATCGTAGCTTTTTGTCATAAACCACCCACCAATAGTATCGATATCTTCTTCATCAATATTAATATTTAGTAAGTCATTTAAGCTTTCGATTAACATCTTAGCGTCAATAATATAATGGTTTTCAGCAACCTTTTGAACCTCAGGCAGCTCATCTGTGTCAAACTCGTCGCGGATATCGCCTACGATTTCCTCGATGATATCTTCAATCGTGACAAGACCAGAAGTTCCTCCGTATTCATCCATTAAGATGGCCATGTGAATACGTTCACGTTGAATTTTAAGTAATAAATCAGCGATAGGCATGTTTTCAATTACTCGAATAATTGGCTGCATGTAGTCAGCTACCGGAGTAGTGGCGTTTGCAGGATCTCGTATAAAGGCTGTTAAAAGGTTTTTCATATTAACAAGTCCGATAATATGGTCTTTATCTCCATCAGTTACAGGATATCTTGTAAACTGTTCGACACCTACGACTTCAAAAACCTCACTAAGGGTTAAATCCTTATCGATGGAAGTAATTTCAGTTCTAGGAACCATAATTTCTTTTGCGATACGATCATCAAATTCGAAAATTTTGTTTACATACTTATACTCTGCTTGATTGATTTCTCCACCCTTAAAACTGTCCGAAAGAATCATTCGTAATTCTTCCTCGGAATGGGCTACTTCTGATTCTGAAACAGGCTCTAATCCAAACACCTTGGTCGCTAAGAAACGTGCCGATCCATTCATACCATGGATTACCGGATACATAATTTTGTCAAATATGACTAGTGGCTTAGCAACTGCCAATGTAATCTGTTCAGATCGTTGAATAGCAAATGTTTTAGGGGTTAATTCTCCAACTACTACATGTATATATGTTACTAATGAGAACGCAATGATAAATGAAAGTAAAGAAGAAACACTTTCTGGAAGCTCAAAATACTCAAATGCTGGATGTAAGATTCTTTCTATAGTTGGTTCTCCCAACCACCCTAATCCTAAAGCGGTGATTGTAATACCTAACTGACAGGCAGATAGATATTCGTCCAAATTGGAAACAACCTTCTTAGCATTAATAGCTTTTTTGTTTCCTTCAGCTAAAAGCTGATCGATTCTTGTTGTTCTTACTTTTACTATTGCAAATTCACTTGCAACAAAAAATGCAGTGAAAGCGATTAAGACAGCAAAAGCTGTCAACCGTATGGCTATGTCCAAATAATTACTTTGTCCCTAACCCAAATGGGGGGTAGAACAAAGTGTACACCTCCTGTTTTCTAAAAAAATAGTTTCTAGGTTTAATAATAAAATATATAAAAAGAAATTACAAATCTTTATTCTTTAGGTTGCGACTTCATATTTCCCCCTGTAATCTTGAGATATAGTTTTCCTATTTGTTAGATAATTTTAATGAACTAGGGGGTATGGAAAAATAGTGAAAAAATATATTGAAATAGCAAGTGCTTCAACGAAATTAGGGTTAACTTCTTTTGGTGGACCCGCTGCTCATTTGGCTTATTTCCGAGAAGAGTATGTGCAGAAAAGAAAATGGCTAGACGAAAAGTTATATGCTGACATAGTGGCTATTTGTCAATTCCTCCCGGGGCCAGCCTCATCTCAAGTGGGCATTGCCATCGGCATACTAAGAGGAGGAATAATTGGAGGGGTCATATCATTTTTAGGGTTTACCCTTCCTTCCATTATACTGCTTGTATTGTTTTCAGCATTTTTGATATCTACCAACTCATTTGACAGTGGGTGGCTACAGGGATTGAAAATCGTTGCAGTTGCCATTGTTGCTCATGCTTTATTGGGAATGCAAAAGACACTTGCACCAGATCGTATACGTATTTCTGTTGCAATAGCTTGTGCCATTTTAACATTGCTTATTCCATCAATTGCTGGTCAATTTAGCATATTGATTGCAGCTGGATTGTTTGGATTTATATATTTTCGTTCCGATGAAAATGAACCTGCTCCAAATATTAGGCTTCCTTTTGGAAAAACAACAAGTATTATTGCTTGGATCTTGTTTTTTGGACTTCTTATTTTTTTACCGTTATTGAAGCCATTTATAAATTCAACCTACTACTTAATTTTTGATATTTATTATCGTGTCGGTTCTTTAGTTTTTGGAGGAGGACATGTTGTACTGCCCATGCTTCAGCGAGAGGTAGCACTTTCCCCTGATGTATTTTTAGCTGGGTATGGTGCTGCTCAAGCGGTCCCAGGTCCATTGTTTACGTTAGCTAGTTTCTTGGGCCATGCAACAGCTGGTATTCCAGGAGCTTTAATAGCTACATTTGCCATATTTTTGCCCTCCTTTCTAATGGTAATTGGAATACTACCATTTTGGTCAGCTATACGATCGAAAAAAGGAGTTCAGAATGCCTTAAAGGGAGTTAATGCAGGTGTAGTAGGAATCCTTCTCGCTGCGTTATATGACCCGGTTTTTACTAGTTCAGTTAAAGAATCATCGGATTTCATCATCGTTTTAATTACTTTCACGGTATTATTTGTTTTCAAATGGGCTCCTTACAAGGTTGTACTGGTAAGTGCAGTATTAGGTTATCTTTTTCAGTTAATTTAATTTTAAAATAGTAATGTACGTTTTAAACTCGAAAAGCTACAAGTTATTGATTGTAGCGCCAGGAGGCGACTCCAGCATGATAAGTTAGACAGATAAGATGTCACAACCGCGCGCGTAAGCGACGGGTGATGGCTTATCACTCACCCCGCGAAAAAGCGTCCGACTAGAGTGAAGAGCATCTGAACTTCATTTCCATCTACTAACTGTTCGTCCTTAAATGTAAAAGCACGAATTTTCGGAATAATTTAATTGTCTATTTCTTCAAAATGTATTGACAACTAAACTTTTATTGAGATAATATTAAGTGACACTAAATAATTTAGAAATGGAGGTATGAATAATGATTCGTTTAAAAATTATCGCAAATAATTTAATAGCTCGTTCATACCTACCGTTAGACGCTAAATGACTGTTTAATAGCATAAGAATTACTATGTCTATTTTAAAGTGCATTACCGTATCATGGGTAATGCACTTTTTTGCGTTCTATTATTTCCAAATTTTGGTGAAAAAAATAAAGGAGGAGAGTTGGGTATGATTATTCAACGAGCTAAGCAAATTTTAATAAAGGAATCTCTTGAAGGCGGATAGTTGGTAAATGTAAAGGAAAGAAAAGAGGGACAATGAAATGTTTTCAGTATTATTTAAGTTAAAGTGGTTTTTTAAGGATCATTGGAAAAGGTACACTGTTGCAGTTGGTGTATTAATTATTGCAAGTGCATTTGAGATCTTTCCTCCATGGCTAGTAGGAAGGGCGATCGATACAATTACGCTAGGAAATATGAATAGCGACCTATTAATGGAGTATGTATTATATTTTGTAGGAATTATTGTAGTGGGATATATTTTAAATTTTATTTGGCAATATCAATTATTCGGTGGGTCTATTTCTATTGAGCGCATTTTACGCACGAAGCTGAATCGAAAATTTTTAAGTATGACACCGACTTTTTACGAGAAAAATCGTACTGGTGACTTAATGGCTCGTGCAACAAATGATTTGAATGCAGTTGCAACTACTGCTGGCTTTGGGATTATGACCTTAATAGATTCGACTATGTATATGTTAGCCTTGATTCTGGCAATGGGTTTTCTTATTTCATGGAAGCTTACTTTTTTTGCACTGTTACCTATACCAGTTCTCGCAATTATAATGCAATATTTAGGTAAAATCATTCATGAAAAGTATATGGTAGCCCAAGATGCATTTGGGGATTTAAATGATCGTGTTTTAGAATCTATAGCTGGTGTAAGAGTAATTCGTGCGTACGTTCAGGAACGTGCTGATGAGAAGAACTTTGCAGATATGAGTGAAGAGGTTTATCAAAAAAACATGGTTGTAGAACGAATTGACGCCTTGTTTGGTCCTATCACAAAAATAGGAACAGGTATTAGTTATGTCGTGGCACTTGGTTATGGAGCTTTTTTAGTTTCTAAGGGTGAGATGACGGTAGGAAACCTAATTACATTTAACGTTTATCTAGGTATGGCTATTTGGCCAATGTTCGCTATTGGGGAACTGATCAACGTTATGCAACGCGGGAATGCTTCGCTTGACCGTGTACAGGAAACGCTAGAGTACGATGCAGATGTGAAGGATCCGACTGCTCCAGTGAATTTGAAGGATGTAATGTCCATCGGTTTTGATGATGTTGGATTTCAATATCCTTTATCACAAGTGAAGAATTTAGAAAATATCCGAGTAAACCTACAAAAAGGGCAGACACTTGGCATTGTAGGTAAAACCGGGTCTGGAAAAACGACCTTTATTAAGCAGCTGTTAAAGGAGTATCCAATTGGAGCAGGTCAACTGACGATTGGAGATATCCCAATATCAGAGCAAACAAAGGACCAAGTATTAGAATGGATTGGGTATGTGCCTCAGGATCATGTATTGTTTTCTAGAACCATACGCCAAAATATTCTTCTAGGAAAAGAAAATGCTACAGAAGAAGAATTAGAGGAAGCACTTCGTTTAGCACATTTTCAACAGGATTTAATGAATCTACCAATGGGATTAGAAACGTTAGTAGGGGAGAAAGGGGTTTCCCTATCTGGGGGGCAGAAGCAAAGGGTATCGATTGCTCGAGCGCTTATCAAAAATCCAGAAATTCTTCTTTTAGATGACTCCCTTTCTGCGGTAGATGCTAAAACAGAGGCAAAAATTATCGAAAATATACAAAACGAACGCAGTGGGAAGACAACAATTATTACGACGCATCGCTTGTCAGGCATTCAGCATGCCGACCAAATCATCGTTTTAGATGAAGGAATCATTGTAGAACAAGGTACGCATGAGGAACTTCTAAAGCAAAATGGCTGGTACAAGGAACAATATGATCGTCAACAGCTTGAGGGGGTGTCGTCATGAGTACTGGAAAACGACTCTACCATTATGCGTTATTTTATAAAAAGCCAATTATTCTTGGTCTAATCTTTTTAACGATTGCTGTAATTGCCGATTTGACAGGACCATTTATCGCAAAACAAATTCTTGATGAACACATTACAGATGGTGCCATTGATCTGGAGCCGATATTAATGCTCCTTGCAGTATTCTTTGGTCTAAGTATTGTAACAGCAGTTTTTAGATATTTTATGTTTATAAACCTACAGGTTGGAGCAAATCGTGTTGTTCAGAAGCTCCGAAATGATGTTTTTCAGCATATACAAACTTTGCCTATACAGTATTTTGACAACCTGCCTGCCGGTAAGGTAGTTGCTCGTGTGACAAATGATACGGAAGCAATCCGTAATCTATATGTTCAAGTACTTTCACAGTTTGCAACCAGTATCATTTCTATTACTGGGGTCTATATAGCAATGTTTATTTTAGACGTTAAAATGGCAGCAATCGCTTTATTCGTCATTCCGATCGTATATATATGGATGCTAGCTTATCGAAAATATGCATCTCAATATAATCATATTGTGCGAACAAAGATTGCAGATATGAACGCCATGTTAAACGAATCAATTCAAGGAATGTCAATCATTCAAGCGTTTAAACGGGAAAAACAAATGGACCAAGAATTTGAGGAGATGAATGAAGAGCATTACAGTTATCAGCGTAAGCTTTTAAAATTAGATTCTGCTACCTCCTTTAACTTAGTACAGGTGCTAAGATCCATCATGTTTGCTCTATTTATTTTAGTGTTTGGTAGTCAGTCCATGGAACCGGGAGCAATCGTCTCTGCTGGTTTGCTTTACGCCTTTGTGGATTATACGACGAGATTGTTCAATCCAATTACGGGGATAGTTAATCAGTTCTCTCAGCTAGAACGCTCATTGGTAGCTGGAAGTAGAGTATTTGAATTGTTGAATGAAAAAGGGGAACAGGTAGAAGACAAACGAATGGAAAGATACGAAGGAAACGTGGAGTTTAAAGACGTGTCGTTTGCCTACAAAGGTGATGACTTTGTCTTGAAGAACTTAAACTTTGTTGCAAATAAAGGAGAAACGGTTGCCCTAGTGGGGCATACAGGCTCTGGGAAAAGCTCTATCATGAACTTGTTATTCCGATTCTATGACCCAACGAAGGGGAAGATTTTAATAGATGGAATAGATATCACGTCCCTTCCAAGGCAAACCATTCGTAATCATATGGGAATTGTATTGCAGGATCCATATCTTTTCTCTGGAACCATTGAAACAAATGTTAGTTTAAATGATTCTAGAATTTCACGGGAAAAAGTAGAGGCCGCATTAGAAGCGGTAGGTGGAGAACGTGTACTAAAAAACCTTGAAAAAGGATTAGATGAACCAGTAATTGAAAAGGGAAGCACCCTCTCTTCTGGTCAAAGACAGCTAGTATCCTTTGCAAGAGCGCTTGCCTTCGACCCGGCCATTCTTATATTGGATGAAGCGACATCTAATATAGATACCGAAACAGAAGAAATTATCCAGCATGCGATGGATGTATTAAAGAAAGGTAGAACAACCTTCATCATTGCACATAGACTTTCTACTATTAAAAATGCAGACCGTATCCTAGTTTTAGACCGGGGTGAGATTGTAGAGAGTGGCACACATGACGAGTTGCTGCAGCTACAAGGTCGCTACGAACAAATGTATAAGCTACAAGCCGGAGTTTCCCCTAATGCATAAGCATAAGGGGATTTTCCCTTTTCTAGAGACAAAAGATAGATAATTTCCTTCATAAACGAGTTGGTGTGTGCATTTCTCCACACATCTGTTAACAGACTCAACTAATTTACAAAATAAAGGAAGGATATTTTTGAAATAGATAGAATGTAGAGGAAAGGAGATGAGATAGTGAAAATAAAAGCATTCATTGCTATTTTTACGGCGGCCATCCTTTTAGGGGTTGGAAGTTACTTTATATTAGATAAAGAATCGAAAATAGGTGTAGTAGAACCAGAAGTTAAAGCAGAGGAAAAACCATCTGCAAAAAAAGTAAAAGAGGTATCTGATTCCGTACTTCCAGGTTCAAGGGGGAATTATAAAATAGATATTCGCCAGGCGGAGGATTTACGTTTTCACATATCTGCGGAGATTGAAGTTACGAATGAATCCAAAAGTGTATGGGAGGATATCGGTTTTTATTTTATCCCGAACGTTACGACGCTAGAGAACAAATACTTTATGCTTTCTTCTATAGGAGAAGCAGAGATTACTTCTATTAGAAGCAAAGATGGCGAAGAATTATCTTATAAATTGAATGATACCATGCTATATGTTACTCCAAAATCTGATGTTCAACCAGGTGAAAAAACGATATTAACAGTAGAATATTTCTTAAAGCCGCCAGTTAAAGGGCAACGACTGTCGAGAATACACAACAATATCTATTTAGCATTATGGTATCCAATGCTAGGTAGGTATACGAACAAATGGGATTTACATCCTTATTACCATGTGGGTGAATTCTATGATACAGGGTATGGAGACTATGAGATTACTTATGAGTTAGCTAGAGAATACTTAGTTGCTAGCTCAGGAGAAGATGGTGAACCTAAGCCTACCATTAGTGGTAAGACACAAGGAGCAAATATTAAAGATTTTTATATAGCATTTTTAGATCCGGAAGAATGGATTAGTGAGACACTTAAAGCAAATGATACAACGATCAGATACTTTTATCCCTATGATGTTCCAGATACTTTACACCTAATGATTATGGATGCTCAAAGAGCGTTTTTATTTATGGAAAAAAATATTGGGGATAACCCGACTAAAGAGTTAGATGTTGTTGCAAACGATTCAGGAATGGAATACCCAAATATTGTAGAAGTATGGGCTGATCCAGGGAGACATGAAAGAGTATTAATTCATGAAATTGCGCATCAATGGTTTTATTTCATGGTTTCCAGTGATCCTTATGAAGAATCCTGGTTAGATGAGAGTTTAACGGCACTATTGGAGGGGACATACCGTACATTAAGATATGATTCCAGTGAATTGGGCGAACAATTAGGATTTAATGAAATAAATATTTTTGCTGAAAGAAATACTCAGCAGGAAATTGCTAATATTCCAGTTACGGAGTTTGGTACGGATCTTGGTCCAGTGCTATATGGGAAAATTCCTGCAATTTTACGAGATTTCTTTAAAGAGAGAGGCGGACACGAAGAAACAATTAAATTTTTATCCGCTTATTTTAATGAATTTAAATATCAATATGTGGATACTGAGACCTTTGTAGAATTCTTCAATGAGTACCATCAAGAAGATCATACTGAGTTTTTCAAAGAGTGGCTTCTATTAGAATAAGACTAACGGATGGGCTCTATGGCACCATAGTTGATCGACCTTCCTCTCCCAACCGTAGTATGCTATACCCGTTCTATAAACATTTTCATCCTCTGTGGTGTAGCGCTGATTTTGAATACATGGATGGCTAACAAGAGCTTTAATAAAAAGGAAATCAAATTTAAATGAGCCTGGAGAAAAATCCTAGCTCATTTTTTGTTTCTTAAAACAACCTTTAGCTGTGAACACAGCTAATAGAAAGAGTTCATTTTGTAAATTCTTTCTTCTATAAAAATTTGGAAAAATTTAATTTAAGCAATTGTAATTTTCTGTCGGAACTCGTATATTTAGTGTAACGAAGTAAATGGAAGAGGTTGTATATGATCCCTTGGTTTGTAGAGTGGAAAAAGAAAGTAGTTTCCTTTAATCGTAATATTCGTATGTTTATGCTGGCTAATGTTCTTATTCAAATAGGCATGGGTGTTTTTTCTGTAATGTACAATTTATACATTAAGGAGCTTGGATTTCCCGAAACGTTAAACGGTAAAATAATCGCGATGACCTCCTTGGCTTCTGCAATCATGTTAGTGCCTGCCGGGTTTCTTAGTGACCGTTTTGGAAGAAAGAAAATTATTATGATAGGGGCAGCTGTCGCAGCAGGTACATTATTTTATAGAAGTTTGATGGTTAGCGAGCAGTCTTTAGTGTATGCTGCTTTTTTTACGGGCCTCTTTATGGCGCTTGTTCAAGTATCGGGAATACCTTTTTTAGCTGAGAATTCAACTGCCAGTGAACGGATGCATCTATTTAGTATTCATTTTTCACTTATGACTCTAGCCGGGGTAGTAGGGAGTCTAGGGGGCGGGGTCTTAGCTGATTTACTGCATGCATTAGGTGGTCTATCTGTAGAGGACGCCATCAAGTACGTGTTAATCATTGGAGCCACGATATTTACACTTGGTCTCCTGCCACTTACTAAATTAAATCCGGTAGGAACTAGAGCTACATCATTGGATGATCAAGATGATAAAAAAATACCTGAGCCAAGCAGCTTCAGAAAAAATGTGAAGATCATCATTCTATTTGGCTTTGCAAATTTATTAATAGGTACTGGCTCTGGGCTAGTAATTCCTTATTTAAACTTATATTTTTCTAATCGTTTTGATGCTTCGAATTCATATGTAGGACTTATTTTATCACTTGGATCGGCTATGACAGCGGTGGCGATGTTATTAGGTCCGGCTTTAGTTAAGCGAGTAGGAAAGGTGAAGGCGCTCGTTATTTTTCAGCTGTTATCTATCCCGTTCCTTTTTATAACTGGCTATACGAACTCTCTTGTAATTGCATCCATTGCCTTCCTAATGCGACAGGCGCTGATGAATGCGGGTAATCCAATTCAGAGTGCCATAGCCATGGAGTTAGTTCAGGATAAATATAAAGGGCTTGCGAATTCGGTCAATCAGATGGTGTTTAATGTGGGATGGGCAAGTACAGGAGCTATATCTACCGGTCTTGTAATGACCTTTGGGTTCTATTGGGGCTATGCTTATACATTTACAATTACAGGAGTATTGTACTTGATTGCCTCTACGTATTTCTTTTTGGTCTTTGGTAGGAAAAAGCTAGTTAATACGTAGAATAAAAGCAACCTTTGATAATAAACAAAGGTTGCTTTAAATATCATTTCTTTTTAACTTTTATTCGATAAGATAAGCAGTTTTCTAAGCTAGCAACCTGCTGATAGGTCCATGTGTTATAGTCCATTGCCCCCCCAGGGAAGTAGCCTACTACTTGTAAGCCTGCTTGATGACACAACTTATCTCTTTGTGCGGGTGCATAACATACTAGTATTTGTGTGTATTTTTTTTTTGCGTCCTCTACACTCCACCATGTATCAGTCATAGATTGGGTGTCCTTGATATACCCGTATTGCCGCCGAACTGTTGGATCACTTGTAGGCTGCATTTCTATTCCATTTACATTCTTCCAATATAAAGGCTGATAAATATCTATTAATGCAATTCCATCGATATCCAACCAGTCGTATATGCGTTTAAGTATGTGGACTTGGTCTTGATCAGATCCAACACCGAAACCATCTATAGAGAACACAATATCAAATTTCTTTTTCAACCTGACAGTATAAAAATCAGCACAGATAGCTTCTACGCTAGGGTGTGCGTTTTGAAGTGCATACTTGACTATTTTGTCAGCTAACTCAATCGTAGTAACATTTTTGCCTAACGCTGCAAGAGCATTTGCTAAATTTCCATAGCCTGCCCCTAATTCTAAAACAGCTTTAAACGGTTTCCCAGCTTGTTCTTGAATAGTGGCTGCTTCCTGTTGATAAAATAAAAAATCATTGTAGTTATGATCGTTTATAAAATCAAATTGTTTTTCATAAAATTTCTGTTGCCAATTGGAATGCATCTTTTTCCTCCTGTAATTTTATTTCTTACAGGTTGTACTTTAAATTTCGAATACCCATGAAGAAGAGCACCTCCTACTGACCTCAATTTTATCATAATTAGAATATTTCAAAAACAAATTTATAAATTTGTTTCGCTGAACGATATATAAATATAATATTTTTTCAATTCTGTATTGAATGTTAATTTTGTTTATAGTAAAGTTTGTTAAAAGTATTAGACTATATATTCTTAATTGTCTATAACTTTAGAAAGTACTCATATAGAGAGAGGATGAAAAAAGAAGTTTATTGAGGGGACTAATTTATGTAAAGTAAAGGAGAAAGCTAGAATGACAACAGTATTGAAGGAAGCATCAGCAAAAAAGAAAAAGTTAAGAGAAGCGCCACATCCATTCGTAATTTTATTTACGGTTGTCATCATTATGGCTGTGTTAACTTATATTATTCCAGCCGGACAATATGATCGTATAGAGAATGAAGACGGTCGTACGATTGTAGTCGACGGCTCCTATCAAACCATCGACTCTAGTCCTGCAGGCTTCTTAGATATTTTTAATGCTATACATAAAGGAATGGTCGAAGCTGCTCCAATTATTTTCTTTATTTTTATGGTAGCCGGTTCATTCAATCTATTTAGAGAGTCAAAGGCGATAGAAGGTGCATTTGGTTCCTTATCCACTAAGATGAAAGGAAAAGAAATGCTCATTATTCCAGTAGTAATGATGTTTTTTGGAGTGGCAGGAGCAGCAGTAGGAATGTTTGAAGAAGCACTACCTTTCATCATGATTTTAGTGCCGATTGCCATAGTTATGGGATTTGATTCCATCGTAGGGGCCGCCATGGTTATTGTTGGGGTTTCAGCTGGATTTACAGCAGCCTTTATGAATCCATTTACGATTGGAGTTGCCCAAGGAATCGCGGAGGTTCCGATTTTTTCAGGCATGGGTCCACGCATTGGCTTTTGGATTGCTTTCATGGCAATATCTATTGCATATGTCATGATTTATGCCAATAAAATAAGGAAAGACCCAACCAAAAGTATTATGTATGAGGAAGATAAAAATCGAAATATTGATATCGAAGCGATGAAACAGGACACTATTACAAAAACTCAAGGAGTTATTATAGGGATCCTGGTAGTCACAATGGTTGGAATGGCATTTGGGGTATTGAAATTTGGATGGTTTATAACAGAGATTTCAGCATTATTTTTAATCATGGCAATCGTTATTGGGTTGGTTAATCGACTGAAATTTAATGAGATTACAAAATCCTTTGTTCGAGGCTGTGAAGAAATAGTTGTAGGGGCATTAGTAGTTGGCTTTGCCTATGGGGCATTAGTTATTTTAAACGATAGTAATACAATTGATACGATACTTTACGGTATTACTAATTTAGTAGAGCAATTCCCTTCTAGCTTAACGGCGATCGGTATGTATGTTATGCAAACATTGCTTAATCTTATTGTTACATCAGGCAGTGGTCAGGCAGCTTTAACTATGCCTATTATGGCTCCTTTATCTGATTTGTTAGGAGTAAGCAGACAAACGGCAGTATTGGCTTATCAAATGGGAGACGGAATCACAAATATTATCGCACCAACAAGTGGGCTAATATTAGCAGCTCTTGCTATGGCTAAAATCTCTTATGGAAAATGGGTTCGTTGGTTGTGGCCATTAATTTTGATACAATTTATAATGGGAGCAGTTTTTGTGACGATTGCTCATCTATTCTTTTGGCCAGCATGATACAGTTGTGTTATTTAGGAGGATTACAATGGAAAAGTTATTTAATAGATTAGAAGAGATTTACCCCGAGTTAGTCGATTTCCGAAGAGATTTGCATATGTATCCCGAGCTTTCTCATCACGAGGTGGAGACGCCTAAAAAAATTGCTGCTTACTTAAGGAACTTAGGATTAGAGGTTCGAACGGAAGTTGGAGGGAGAGGTGTTTTAGGTTACCTAAAGGGTGGGAAACCAGGGAAAACCATCGCACTTCGAGCAGACTTTGATGCACTTCCTATTCAGGATGAGAAGGAAGTAGCATACAAATCAAAAGTTCCAGGAGTTATGCATGCATGTGGGCACGATTTACATACGTCTGCACTTTTAGGGGTGGCAAAGGTATTAAGTGAGCACAAGGACGAGGTACCAGGAACTGTAGTGTTCATCCATCAATTCGCCGAGGAGACCACTCCAGGTGGTGCTGAATATATGATTAAGGACGGTTGCTTAGATGGTGTGGACGTTATCTATGGTTCACATGTGATGTCTCTTCAGCCCTATGGGACATTTAGTGTGATAGAAGGCTATGCTTCCTCTGCACAGGATGATTTTTATATAACAATCCATGGTAAAGGGGGGCACGGGGCATCTCCTCATGAAACGATTGATGCTTTAGTGACGGGAAGCCAGGTTGTATTAAATCTACAGCAAATTGTTAGCAGAAGAGTAGATCCACTAAAGGCTGCGGTAATTACGGTTGGTTCTTTTCAAAGTGGAAGCACTACTAATGTGATACCTGACACTGCCTATATAAAAGGGACAGTGAGAACCTATGACGAGGATGTGCGCACACTAATCGAGCAGAAGCTAGAACAAGTAGTTAAAAGCACTTGCGAAGCTGCTGACGCTACGTTTGAGTTAAAATATGTGAAGGACTGTCCATCTATCTTTAACGACCCTATTGAAACAAAGCGTGTAGAGAAGGTGGCTAGTCAGGTTCTAGGGGCTGATAACATTATCCCAGGGAAACCGATGAACGGAAGCGAGGACTATGCGTATTATCAACGCGAGATCCCGGGAGCTTATTTTATCATTGGTGGAGGGAACGAGGAACTAAAAGCTACCTACCCACATCATCATCCTAAATTCGACATCGACGAACGCGCAATAAAGGATATTGGTAAAATGTTTATTGGGACTGTTTTTGAACAGCTAGAAAATTGATGGCAAGGTATTGGGAAAAGAGCTTGGAGAACCAAGCTCTTTTTCTATCTAGATTAAACATTCCATGTATGTACTCTTTGTCTTTAATATCTCTGCTCAATATATTCATTTAATTGACCTTGGGTTTAGTTATCCTTGCTTTCTAATCAATTAACATTCTTGAATTATTTCATATAACGATCAACTAACTCATAGCATCTTTCTTCCGTAAGATTAGCGAGAACAGCTACATATTCTAAATGCTCCTGCGTACCACCTTTAAATTTTAGAGAAGCTTCTAATGCTTGGTCATCTCTATCTTTTAACCATTGTAGTTGATTTTCTCTCAATAGGTCCATTTCTTCTGGAGACAATTGCTCCTTTAATTCACCATATATTTCATTCAACAGTTTATCCCATAGTTCCCATCTATCATCTTCCACTTTTTTTAGCGCATAAGTCGAAGAATCAGTTGCCTGCAATTTTTCTGCCTCTAATTTAGTGTTGTTTAATTTTATGGAGTACTCTTCTTTTAAGGTAGAATCCTTAGGCACTGGATTTTCTTGAGTGTCATTTGATGTACTTTTGTTTTCATCCAAGACTGATTTTTTGTCTTGAGATACTTCACTATTTTGGGACTGGTTGTCCAGCTCAGTACTAGTTTCTGGTGAGTCTTCACAAGCAGCTAATAAAGCTGCTAGCACTAATGTGACTATTGGTATTATATATTTTTTATTCATAAACTAAGCGTTCACCTTTCTTGTTTAGTCGTACACATGGAAGAGCATAAGCTCATGAATCATTTTTTTGACTGCTTCCTCGTCTGACGGAGTTTCTCCGATCCACTTAATCGTGCCATCCGGCTCGTATTCCGCAGCAAATCTTTGTTGCTTGTAAAAGAAAGAAACTGACCAGCCGGGCAGCTGTTTGTTGTCATAGAGTGACTTAAAGCTGAAATGTTGTAGCAATATAATCATACCTTTCATGTGAGTGAATTTGCTCGCATATACTAGTATAAATGACTAGCGAAGGAGCATCTAATTGTTTATTGAAAAGCTGGAACAAGCAATTAAAAATGAGTACGCCGATTACCATCATTATATGGATATGTATAAGCTGACGGACGACCCATACTGGCAAGAATTCATCGAGCACGTGTACGAGGACGAAAAAAGCCATTATGAAATGTTTCAACAACTCTATTATATGCTTACAGGAAGTTTTGTTCAAAACTTACAGAAAGTTTCCCCGTGTGAAGATTTAAAATCCTGTGTCAAGCAGTCAGTCAAGGATGAATTGGAAACTGCAGAAGTATACAAGGAAATGCTACTCCAAATACCGATTCAACAGGCATATGCACCACTTTTTTGCGCGATGCATGATGAAACCGAGCATGCCATTCGTTTTTCGATGATGTACAATGCACTCTAATTGTTTTTGTGTTTCTCTCTCCTCTGCTATAATAATCTAGAAGCTAGAGGAAAAAGGTGAGAACGATGGGTTTTTTATGGACAATCATATTCATGGCAGTCGTCGGAGCAGCAATTGGAGCGGTTACAAATCACCTCGCCATTAAAATGCTATTTAGACCTCATGAAGCAAAGTATATAGGATCATGGAGAGTGCCGTTCACTCCAGGTTTAATACCTAAGCGTCGGGATGAGCTTGCCAAACAATTAGGAATAACTGTTATCAAGCATTTATTGACTCCGGATATTTTCAAAAAGAAGTACTTTAATGATGCGATGAAGAGTAAGGCTAATGACTTTGTGGTAAAGCAGCTAAATAAAAATATATTACAATCAGATAAAACAGTACATGATTGGTTGAAGCTTGCAGGAATAGAATCTGTGCCATCTCTTGTGAATGCAAAAATAGATGAACAGGTTGATATACAGTTTAATCGTATATTAACAAAGTTAGAGAATGAAACAATTCGTCAAATTGCTCCACTAGATTGGCAAGAAAAGGCCAATAGCAAGGTTGGGGATATTGTTTCTTATATTCTTCAAAAGGGTGAGGAATTTTTCCAATCAGAAGAAGGTAAAAGTACAGTTAAGAAGCTGATTGATGATTTCCTTTCTACTAAAGGAACACTCGGTAATATGATTCAAATGTTTATGGGAGATTCCAACTCACTTGTGGGCAAGGTACAGCCTGAAATTTTAAAGTTTCTACGGGCACCTGGAACAAAAGTGATGCTCGAAAACATTGTCCAAAACGAGTGGGAGAAGCTAAAGGATCGACCATTGGTTGAGATGATGGAGGGCTTTGATTTTGATCCATTAGTAGTCAATGTGAAAGCATATTTAAGAGAGCAGCTTGCAATTGAAGATAGATTAAATTATAGTTTAAACCATTACTTCCCTGGTGCCTCTGAATGGATCGAGACCCAAATGGTACCGAAAATAACTAATTTTGCTTTTGTTGAGGCAGAGTCTAAATTAGAGGAAGTATTGCGTAAAATGAAGCTAGAGGAAATGGTTAAAGAGCAGGTTGACTCATTCCCAGTTGCACGATTAGAGGATATCGTACTTGGAATCTCTAAAAGAGAATTCAAAATGATTACTGTTCTCGGTGGTGTATTAGGGGGACTTATAGGAATTATACAAGGTCTAATCGTATTCCTAACTAGCTAATAAAAGGCGTGTTCGATGCCTAAAAAAGGAGCATACAAAACATGATTAACATTTATGACGACATTAACAAACTAGAGGCATCACTACGCCAAACAGATGAATTCGCAAACGTGAAAGCAGCAGTAGAATCAGTAAAATCAGATCAAGAGGCACTTGCATTATTCCAAAGCTTCCGCAAAATTCAGCTTGCCTTACAAGAAAAGCAAATGAAGGGCGAAGAAATCTCTGGGGAAGAGATTGAATACGCACAAAAAACGGCACAACTTGCGCAAACAAACGAGAAAATCTTTCACATGCTACAATCTGAAATGGCACTTAGCCAAATGATTGAAGAAATCAATCGTGTGTTGCTAAAACCAGTTCAAGAATTGTATGAAGGAATTTAAGATGGATTTAAAGCTCTAGGCTTCTTGCTTAGAGCTTTTTTTTATTGGCTAAAAAGAAGGATTAAAGTAATTAATGACGAATTATAAAAATGAATGACTATTCACAAAGGGGATTTTATGATGTACAAAACTTTACTATTTGAACAAGAGGGTCGTATCGCCACACTAACGTTAAACAGACCAAATGCAATGAACGCTATGGATGAAACGATGATGGAGGAATTAGCCAATGTTCTAGAAGGATTAAAAGAGAATAAAACAATACAGGTGCTAATTATTAAAGGGGAGGGGCGTGCTTTTTCAGCTGGCGGAGATATTAAAGCGATGCTCAGCGATGACAAGCCACTCGATATAGAAGCAGCCATGGAGTATTTAACTCGTATCGCAACCAACTTGTATACATTGCCCCAAATTACGATTGCCTCCGTACATGGAGCGGCAGCTGGCCTTGGCTTTAGTATGGTATTAGGCTGCGATATTATTATCGCCGAGGAAAATAGTAAGCTAGCGATGAACTTCATCGGAATTGGCTTGATACCTGATGGAGGGGGTCACTTCTTCTTAAAGGAAAGAGTCGGGATACCTAAGGCAAAGCAGCTTATGTGGAGCGGGCAATTATTTAACGGCAAGGAAGCACAGAAATTAGGACTAGTAGACGAGGTAGCGCCAGATGGAGCAGGACATACAACAGCAGCAGCCTATGCCCAAAAGCTGTTAGCATCACCTGTAGCAGCCATGATCACCTCTAAGGAAATACTACATTTATCTAAGATTAATGAACTCCAAGCCATTTTAAGAGGCGAAGCAAAAGGTCAAACAGCAATGCGTAAAACTGCGGATCACCAAGAAGGCATACAAGCATTCGTGCAAAAGCGTAAACCTGCCTTTAAAGGGGAGTAATGATAGTGAGAGCCGAGGTAGTTGTATGCCTCGGCTCTTTTTTGTCGTCGGATAAAGATTTGTGAAGTGCCTGTAAAAGGAGGATGTAAAATGGAATCTGCACGTAAAGGTGGGGAAAGTGTCACATAAGGAGAGGGGAAGTGCACGTAAATGGGTGGTTTAGTGAATGTAAAAGCGAAATCCGCACCTAAATCTTGGTAGTGAGCACGTAAAGGGAGTAGAAGTGTCACATAAGGAGAGGGAAAGTGCACGTAAATGGGTGTGAAGTGCACGTAAAAAGGCAATCCGCACCTTATACTTGATTAGGCGCACCTAAAGGGAGTAGAAATGTCACATAAGGAGAGAAAAAGTGCACCTAAATGGGTGTGAAGTGCACGTAAAAAGGCAATCCGCACCTTAAACTTGATTAGGCGCACCTAAAGGGAGTAGAGATGTCACATAAGGAGAGAAAAAGTGCACCAAAATCGGTATAAAGTGCACGTAAAGTCATATCCCCCTTCCAGAGATTGATAAGCGCCCATAACCTCATGCAAAGTGTCCCATAACCGACAGGGAAACGCCCGTAAATCAATAGAACGCGCCCATAAACCCCGAAAAAGCCCATAACTTCATCTAAAGTGTCCATAAAGGGAAGGAGAGTGTCCCATAAGCACCAGAAAAGAGCCCATAAATTAATCAAAAGCTCCCGTAAACTTGCCTGGCGCCCATAAAACATCCTAAAACGCCCATAAACCAACAATAGCTCCCCATAATTTAACACCCCCTATTACTCCTCCTATATATTTTCCCAAAAATTTAATTTAGACTGTAACAATATAGAGATCCAAACGTTTTAGGTTAGAAGGGAGGCAGAGTAGTGAAGAAGCAAAGGCAAGATGATTTAGAAACAGTCTATTTGGTGTATGCGAAGCCTCTCTACTTTTATTTACTTAAACTAACCGGTTCGGAATCCGTGGCAGAAGAACTTGTACAGGAGACCTTTTATAGAGCAGCACTCTCCCTTGATTTATATGAGGGGGGACAGGTGAAAAGCTGGCTATATAAGGTAGCTAGAAATACATATATGGATGAATGGCGAAAGCGAAAGAGGTGGAGGTGGGTTCCCCTCTATGACTACCTCTCCAATTCAGAGGAATATATAAGTCCTTATGGGATACCGGAGGACGATTTATTAACTCAGGAAAGTTCCCATGAGATCAAGGATGTATCCCTGCTACTCCCAGAAAATTACCGAACCATTTTGTATTTAAGAGAATTTGAGGAATTTTCCTATGAGGAGATTGCAGATACGCTAGAGATTACGTTAGACCAAGTCAAAGTAACGATACATAGGGCACGACAACGATTTAAACAATTGGCAGATCGACTTGGTAAGGATTTTGATAGGAGTGGAAAAGATGGAATGGAATGATGATAAAGCAAAAGCAATTGTACAAAAACATAAAAAACGTTTTTCATGGAAGTTATCTTTCAATGTGATTCGTGTACTTTTAGGAATTGTTCTTGTATATGCCGTGTATATGATAAGCGTTTCAATTATTTATGATGCTACCAATGTAGGTAAGCGTAATGAATTTTATCAGAAACTAGCTGTTGATTGGACTTATCCAGGTTATACCTCCAGTATTTCAGTCGATAGCACGAATGAAATTAACCCACTTTTAACCCAAAAGATTGAATTTCCTTTAATAAAAATAATAGGTAAAGAGGAGTTTGCTATTACAAAAGTTAGCTTAAATAAACCACTTATAGACTCTTATAGCACCACTACTGTTAATGAGTATTTTCCCTATAGTAGTCACAAGGAATTTACTTTTTCTTTACCCTATAATCCTGTAACGAATGTAAAACTAAACGAAACGGAGACGCCGGATGTTTGGAACCAATTAGAGCACGTCCATGAAGGAAATGTTGCTCAGCTAGCTTTTTCCATTAACGATTACTCCTCACCAGAAGAACTTTTAGATTTAGTTTCTTCTTATCAAGTAGATGTTCTTTGGATGCCGGTTTATATGGGGGAGTTAAAGAACTTCACTGAAGGTGGCTGGAGTGGCAGTGAAAACGATATAACATTAGCAAAACCTTGGGGGTTAGCAGGATTTAAACATGTAGATGAAGACTTTAACATCACATATTCTACCACTAATTTAAACACCGAAACAGTCAAAGAAAGCCAAGAAATCATGCTTAAAAATATGGAAAGAATGCTCAAAGAAGATAAAAATCTAGCGGAAACATTGCTAGGAACAGACTATCTTCAACAACGATATGACTATCTTCAAAAAGAAGGATTTCAAGTGTACGGAGCGGTAGTGACAGGTCCAGTGAAACAATTACTGAAGCTTAAAGAGGTAGGTGGTGTTCACAACGCAAAACTTGGAGAGATCAAACCGTGGAATTGGATTGAACAATAAAAAAGGACTTAGCCCGTTAATTATAGCGGTGCTAAGTCCCTTTTTATATTACACATGAAACAATATTAGTTTGCCTGAGCTATTTACAAGGCGATGTGTTTTATTACCATAGCCCTTTTCGTTAATTGCTTCTTCACCTTGTTTTTTTGCTGCTTCGTCGTTTTCGTAATTCCATGTTTCCTCAATGATCAGTTCCCCAGTTGGTTCAAATGCTGTGAATTTATATGCTTTCATATATCATACACCCCTTATGTATTCTTAAAATTCATTATACAACAAAAATTAAAAAATAAAAGTAAAGTCAGCTTGACATTGCTTTGGAAAGTAAAGTATACTTTACGTAAAGTTAGCTTTACAAAAGGGAGGGTACTGGTGAAAAATTATGTTCGAGATAAGCGAATGGAACTAGGATTGACGCAGGATGAATTATCAGAAAAACTGGAGGTGTCTCGGCAAACTATCATTTCTTTAGAAAAAGGAAAGTATAATCCATCTATTCAATTGGCGTTTAAGCTTTCCAGGTTATTCAAATGTTATATAGAAGACATTTTCATTTACGAGGGGGACGATTAAATGAATGGAGAATTTGATTGGTTCACGTTTTTAATTGGGTTACCAACGGCGATAGCAATTATGGGGATTACTTTTTTTGTTTTTCGTAGAATCGGAAAGAAAAAAAGACTGTTTGATGAAAGGTACAATCAAGTACATTCAACAGCAAGATCTTATTCCTGGAAAGTCACAACTGCTGCAATATTAGTAGCATGGATGATTATTATCATTGTGGAGGGACCAGGACTTGCATTCTTCATAATGACCGGTCTTTGGGTTGTACACATAGTCTCTTATGGGGTAGGGGCTGCAGTAGCAGATAAAAATAACTAAAAGGAGGAATAAATCATGACCAAGGCTAAATGGGCACTAGTGGCATCCTTATTTGCTTTAATCGGAATGCCATTAATTTTTTTAGGAATTTCGATATATACAGGACAGTGGTATTACTTTCTCTTTAGCCTGCCGGCGGGGTTAACGGCAGGGATAACTGGTTTAGTGTCATCTCTTGTACAAATACAATTGGAAAAGAAATAAAAACAAGGCTATCACACATTTATTTGTGTATAGCCTTTTCTATATGATAAAATAAGAACAAATATTCTATTTTTAGTGAGGTGTAGTACGATGGCAGCTATTCGTTTTTTACATGTGGCAGATTTACATTTGGACAGTCCCTTTAAAGGTCTTTCATCTATCCCTAAAAATAGATGGCAGGAAATCAGAGAAAGCACATTTCATGCCTTTGAAAATATGATTCAGTATGCAGTTACGACTAAGCCAGACTTTGTCCTTATAGCCGGAGATATATACGATGGTGAAAATCGGAGCTTGCGAGCCCAGCATTTATTTCAAAGGGGAATGGAAGCTCTTCGAGAAGTCGGGGTACCGGTTTTCATTTGTCATGGGAATCATGATCATTTGAGTGGCAACTGGGTGCGTTTCCAGTTACCTGACAATGTACAGGTCTTCGGTCAGGATGTAGAGACTAAAACGATTGCTGTCCAAGGAAATCAAGTCCATATTTCTGGCTTTAGCTATAAGGAGCGTCATATCCGAGATGCGATGCATTCCTATTATCCGAATGCCAGTGGTCAGGGCTATCATATCGGAATGCTACATGGGAGCTTAGAGGGAGACAAAGAGCATGATGTGTATGCTCCGTTTCGTCAAAGTGATTTAATCGGGAAGGGGTATGACTACTGGGCGCTTGGACATATACATAAGCGACAGGTGTTACATATGGATCCTGCTATTGTTTATCCAGGTAATATTCAAAGCCGCCATCGAAATGAAAGAGGCAAGAAAGGGTTCTATGATGTAACTCTAACCAAAGATAAAACAGAGCTACAATTTGTTCCATGTAGCATGTTTATATACGATCAGTTAGAGGTTTCCTGCAAGCATATCATCCATGCCAATGAATTGATAAGCCTTGTGGAGCAGGAGCTAAAGGATTATGTGGAACAAAACGGAAACGCCATAGTAGAACTTACGCTTTCCGATATTTCAGAGGAAACTTTTGAAATGCTTGATGCCTCATCGAGGGAGGAGTGGCTAGCTATTTTTCAGGAATCTCTAGACAAGCATAATCCATTTATTCTCCTCAAGGATTTAACTATTAACCTACCAACTAGTCAGTTAAACGAAGCACTTATACTTTCAGAAATATGGGAAGGGTGGGATTCCGCCGCATGGAAGCTTGCTGTAAAAGAATTGTATCAGCATCCAAAAGGTAGTCGATATCTACCAAGCATTGACGAGCATTTCATTGAAGAGGTCAAAAAAGAATCAAAACAATTACTGAACAAGGCTGTATCGAGGGGAGTGTAGAGGGTATGAAAATAGAAAAGCTCCACATATATGGCTTTGGAAAACATGAAAATCTAGAGGTTAATGTACATGATGGGATTAACGTATTCTATGGAGAAAATGAAGCCGGGAAGTCCACGATTCAGCAATTTATACTTCACATCCTTTTTGGCTTCCCGCAACGAAATTCACAGCTGCTAAGATATGAGCCTAGAAGTAATGCCACCTATGGAGGTAAAATACAAATTCTAATGGACGATGGCAGTAGAGTTTTCATCGAGAGAGTAAAAGGGAAGGCAAGTGGAGATGTAACCTTATATTTTGAGGATGGTACTCGAGGAGGAGAAAAGGAGCTTGCGGCAATATTGAATGCTTATAGTCGAGCAGATTATGAGGCAATCTTTTCATTTTCTCTACTTCAGCTGCAAGGATTTGAAAAAATGACGGAGGAAGAGCTGACACGTACTTTACTTTCTTCTGGAACTACAGGAATGGACACGTTATCTAGTGTTGAAATGCAGTTTGCAAAAGAAATGGGAGAGCTATATAAGCCTACTGGACGAAAGCCCCTCATCAATCAAAAAATGGAGGAGATAAGACAACTTGAAACAGCTTGGAAGGCAGAAATGGACCAAGTGGAAAAGTACGAGCCCTCCATCCAGCGTTTAAATGAGATTGAAAGCATCTTAAAAGAATCGGTAGAACGTGAGAAAGAGCTAGGGGACCAACTTCAGGATTATTCCCATTGGAAGCAATTAAAACCGTTAAAAATAGCGGAAAATGAGCTGTTAGAGAAAGTGGATAAGCTACCAAGTCATTCATTTCCTCCGGAAGGTCTTCGACGATATGAGGCTATTAAGGACAAGCAGACCAATACTCAAATAGCTGTAGAACAATTAAAGCAGGAGCTGCAGTCAATGGTTCATAGTAGTGAAGCAATAGCTCCAGAAACTCTAGAGGAAATCCAAGATTTTTTAAGCCAGGAATCTCAATGGCATCAATTACGTGCAAAACGAGTTCAGTTAGAAGAGGAGCATAGTAAAATTCTCCAGCAGCAAATGCAAGAGCTTAGCCTAGTTGGAATTGATTGGGAAAGCAGCTTAAATGATATTGTGGCGGCTGATGTATCGATCCAGCAGGAGGACCGACTGGTGACGATGCTTAACCAACAAGAGCAGCTTAATCAACAATTTCAACAAGAAGAACGTTTGCTAAACCTGAAAATGCAGGATGTCGAGCAGCTAGAAAAACGGCTTCGTGAATCTAAACGTTCACATAATTCATCTAAGGGTCAGAGTAACACAAAAGGTATTCTATTTTCACTAGTAGGATTTGTAATGATGATTGGGTTAATCTTTAGTTTTCTTGCATCCAATTGGCTAATTGCGCTCCTTACTGTAATTATAAGTGCTGGGATATACGGCGGGTTTACCTTGCTTATCAAAGGTCTTCAAAAAGAGAATGAGGCTCATCAATATACAGATTTATTAGAGGAAGAATTAAGGAGTCTAAAGGATCAAATTGTGCATCTTGAAGGTGTAGTTTCAGAAGTTGAACATCAAAAGAAGGAATGCAAGCATAAAATTTATGCTTTTTTAAGAAATTATCAAATTGATGAAGAATTATCCCCAAGCTTACTGCCTAAGCTATTTAACCGGTTGAGACTGATTCAAAATCAACAAATCCAACTTGACCAGATGGAAGGTAAGCTCGAGGAAGTCAGTAGAAATTTAAGGGGCTTGGAACGCAGAGCACAGTCCTTCGTGAAATCCCAGTTAGTAGATGATCTTTTATTCCATCAGCTCCGGGAAATTTATTTGAAAGAAAAGAAAAAGCTAGAAGAAGAGCAGACTACTCTTAGTAAAATAACAAAGCTTCAAGAAAAGTTGAACGAGCTAGATTTGTTATTAAACGCTCAGGAACAGCAGATTACTATGCTATTTAAGGAAGCGGGAGTTTCAACAGAAAGTGATTTTTACCAAGCGCATGTAGTTTCTCAAGCTAGAGCGGCACTAGAAAAAGAATTAGAGCATGTGAGAATGCAATTAGGCGATCGGAAAATAAACTTACATGATTTTGAAGAAACCTTTGAAGTAACAGCAAGAGAAACTCTAGAGGCGATGAAAGAAAAAAGTCAAACTCTTTTAGAAGAAAAAGCTACCTTACTTTATGAAACGAGTCGCTTACTCGAGAATGAGGAACAAAGTCAAAAGCTACAGCAATTAGAAGAGAAAAAATCAGAGCTGTATGAATTAGTAAAAAAATGGGCTGCTTATAAAACGGTAACAGAAGCGATCAAGCAGACAGTATTGCAGTTAAAAGAAGAACGACTGCCAGACGTACTAGAAAAAGCCAAAAGCTATTTTAGGGTCTTAACGAACGAATCCTACGAGCTGCTAGAGTTTACACAAGAGGGATTATTCGAGGCAGTTAAACCTAGTGGAGAACGATTTCGAATAGCAGAGCTAAGTCAGGCAACGAAGGAGCAGGCGTATATTGCATTAAGGTTTGCATTAGCCGTTTCCTTAAAGAATAGGGTAGCTTTTCCTATTATTCTAGATGATCCATTTGTACATTTCGATCGAAACCGCTTAAAACAAGTGGTACAATTAATGAAAGAGCTACAAAATGAACATCAACTACTATATTTTACGTGTCATGAGCATATGCGTCTTAGTTGGAATGAGGCTCATATAATAGATGTAGCGACATTACAAGTTGGAAGTGGAGGGGTTTTGAGATGAAGGGAATTACACAGCTACGAGTAGGAGATCCTGTCGATCATTTCTTACTGATAAAACAATCAACTAAAGGTATCACTACCGTTGGAAAACCGTTTATGTCACTAATATTGCAAGATAAAAGTGGAGATATTGAAGCGAAGCTATGGGATACGAACGAGGAGCATGAAAAGCAATACGCAGCTAGTCAAATAGTGCGTGTCGGGGGCGAAATCCAAGACTATCGCGGGAAATTCCAGCTACGAGTAAAAAGTATCCGACCTGTGAAATCAGACGAGACGATATCTATTAATGACTTAGTCCCATCAGCAGAAAAGTCAAAAGAAGAATTGATGGAGGAGTTACTACAATTTTTCTTTGAGATGAAAAATCCTTTGATACAACGTGTAACACGCCATTTAATGAAAAAGCATCAAACTGCGTTTATGACATATCCGGCAGCCACTAAAAATCACCATGATTACGCGTCTGGTTTAATCGATCATGTTGTTTCTATGCTTAAGCTAGGGAAATCGCTTTGCGAGCTGTATCCGACTTTAAACAAGGATCTTTTGTATGCCGGGATCATCTTACATGATATCGGAAAGGTTCTAGAGCTTTCAGGTCCTGTCGCTACTACGTATACAATTGAAGGTAACCTTTTAGGGCATATTACGATAATGGTAAATGAAATATCAAAGGCAGCGGAAGAGCTTCAAATTGAAGGCGAAGAAATAATGCTCCTTCAGCATATGGTGCTTTCTCATCATGGTAAAGAAGAGTGGGGCAGTCCTAAGCGTCCAATGGTGCGTGAAGCAGAGATCTTACACTATATTGACAATATCGATGCCAAGATGAATATGCTTAATCGTGCTTTAGCAAAAACAAACCCAGGTGAATTCACTGAGCGTCTATTCCCATTAGAAAATCGTTCCTTCTATAAACCTACTTTTGAATAGCTAGAAAAAACGTAAAGGTCAAATAGACCTTTACGTTTTTTATATGGCTAGCTAAAAGATAAAAAGAGACCGCAACTTTATAGTTACGGTCTCTTTAGTCAAAACGATATCTAATTATTTTTCAGTTTCTTCAGTCGTTGCATCTTCTTCAGTTACCGGTTGCTCTGTAGAACCTGCAGCGTCTCCTGCAGCTAAAAATTCATCAAGTGCTTTTTCTAAATCTTTATCTTTGATGTCAACTTTTGCATCTTTCAACAATTTAGAAATTTTAGGTAGTAATGCAGCTTGATCTGCTTTTTCAAGTTTTAAGTTTTTCTCTAACTCTGCTTTTTTGTCATCATATGACTCTTTAACTTCACGCTTGTCCGTAACTTCGATAACGTGGAATCCAAAGCTAGATTGAACTGGCTCACTGATTACGTTAGGCTCTAAGGCAAATGCAGCTTCTTCAAATTCTGCAGCCATTGCACCTTTACCAAACCAACCTAATTCTCCACCACTTTGTTGTGCAGCTGGTTCTGTAGAATAAGCTTTTGCCACTTCCGCAAAATCTTTTCCGGATTCTAATTCAGCTTTAACTTTCTTAGCCGTTTCTTCATCCTCTACAAGCACGTGGCGTGCATTAATTTCATTTTTCGTATTTTCATATTCAGCCTTAATTTCATCTTCTGAAACTTCTACATCTTCAATAAGAGCAGCTTCTTGTAGAAGGTTAAGACGTAAATACTTTTTGTAGGATTCTTCTGTGTATCCTTGTTGTGCAAGCAATGTTTCAAAGTTTTCCCCAAGTTGTTCTTTATCTGCTTTTAGCTGAGCATCTACTTGTTTGTCGGTAACATCGTACTTAGAGTCTAATACTTTTTCAATCATAAGAAGTTGAAAAGCTTGATCTCCAATAGAAGCCTTCATTTCTTCATATAAATCATTTTGTGTGATGTCGCCTACTTTAGAGGATGCAATTACTTTGCTGCTATCTGCAGATTCATTGTCATTACAAGCCCCTAATGCAAGAACAGATGCTGCTAACGTTAATGATAAAACTGTTTTTTTCATAAAAATCTCTCCTAACTTCATCTTGCTGCAACTGTAACTATACCATAAACGAAATAAAAACAAAAATGGTTCCCGTGCATTTGCCCACCATATTTGGAAACCACCGCATAAGATAAATTAGAAAGAGGAGGTGTTCTAAATGGGTGGACAATACAACTACGGCGGTGGCTCTGGTGCTGGTTCAGGTTTTGCTTTATTGGTAGTTCTGTTTATTCTTTTGATTATCGTTGGCGCTGCTTTCATCTACTAACGTAATCAATGACTAAGAACACTTAGGTGTTCTTAGTCACTGTATGGCTAATAAAAGAAATGACCCAATCATATAAATGATTTGGGTCAATTTTTCTATTAAACTGCGTAAACTAACTCAACATAGAAAGATACAAGAAGAATCGTAATTAATATATTAATGGTTCTAAAAATCTTAGGATGTTTTTCTTCTGGGATTTCTTTTGACATCACAAGTGCATATGTCATTCGATTAATTTGTAGCAAGTAAAATGCTGAGAATAGAACTAAAGTAAATATGATCATGTCTAAACTCCCTTCATGTACACTAAGCATATCAAATTAGGGGTATTAGTTACAAGTGTAACATATTACTAATGATGGGAAGCGACGATTAAAATTTGATAACCAGCGTCTGTTTCTTCGACAAAAGCACTTCTAGGTGATTTACTTAAATTCTTTACATAGATCAGATCTATCAGGCACATACCGCAATGATAGGCTAATAGCATAATGAAATAATGAGCAAAATGTGGCGCCGCAAGAGCACCTATTAGAATAGCAGCGTTTATAAAAATAAAAGGTGAAAGCAACGAAAATATAAACTGATATTTATTTATTGGTTCACAGACTTTTATGGAAACTATCGGAAGAAAACCATAACGTCTGTTGATAGTTACTTTTATATGGTCACGAATCGTAAATAACGGAAGAAAATGAAACAACTTGTGAAGCGGATATACCATTATCATACCAATCGCAAATAGCCAAAAGAAGTCATCAGATTTATGTGAGTCATTAATAGTTCCTTGTAAAGCATAGACAATTGAAAAAACGGACATAACTAGTATGGAAGATAGGAAAAATAGCCGTTCCATACCATATTGTTTTTTGACATTAATAGTTTTCCAACAATGCAAGATTGATGCATCTCCTATATAGTAAAATATATTTCAGATACATACAATACGATGTTTCTATATAAAATACAAGCTTATTAATTGTAAAGATTTATAGAACGCTTACATTGCTGATATGACGCTATTCTGCCTTTGTGAAAGACTCATCAATATTTTGAATAGAACGCTCGAATATTTCCATGAAGTCGTCACCATAAATATTGCGAATAACTGCCATAACATCCATGAAGTCTGGAAACCTGCCGTACAAATCTTTCATTGGACGAGACCCTTCAATAACAGAATGAGGAGTTTGGTGGTAATTCTCATACATTTCCTCTAAAAGTAGTTGACCTTTTTCCGTAACGTCTACATAAGTGTTGCGCTTGTCTGTGTCTCGTTTAGAGAAAGAAAGCAATCCACGCTCCTCGAGTTTCTTAGAGAAATTAAAGGCTGTAGAAACATGCATAACTCCAAATTTAGCTACATCTGAAATGGTCGCACCTTTTAAATGATAGGATATCCATAAAATATGGTGTTCATTAATATTAAGGTCATAGGGCTTAATCCATGTTTGCCAATCTTTTTCTACTGCCTTCCAAAGAGCCTTGGAAAGTTGAGCGATTCGCTGACTATATAGCATTGCTTCCTTCATCGTATAAAATTGATCAGTCATCTCGTATGCCTTCTTTCTGGTATATAATCTTAACACATTATAGCAATAAAGTAAGAAAATTGAAATAAAATATTTGAAAATATTATTAATTTTATAATAATTTATTTTATTTCAACATTAGTCCAGTTAGACATAATTTCCTATAACGATAAGTATAGACACCTATAGTTAGTCTAGCAAGCTATTCATATAGATATATTTTAGAATAATTGAAACATTCAAAAAATCTATAGGTTTAAAAAAAGTATGCCTTTAATCTAAAAGACTAAACGCATACTGTTGGTTAGTTAGTAACTATAACTTCTTTTTTCTTAGGAAGTGCTTGTTCAAGCTCATCAATAGCTGTTTGAATGGATGAAATCTCATTTTGTAATTGTTGTTGGAGAGGGGCTGTGTCGCTTTGCCACTTTTCAACGCTTTCTTTCACGTCTTTGACTGTTCGTGGAATCATAACCTGTGATTCTGCCTTTAAGCTTTGTATCGATACCTTCACTTTTCGTAGCTGATCATTAATATCGGAAAGCTTGTCTTTGTAGTCAGCAGATACCGCTTTAATATTTTCCCTAACTTCTGGACCACTTTTAGGGGTGGATAAAAGTACAGTAGTCGCACCTGTTAATGCTCCAAGAGCTACACCAATTAATAATTGTGATACTTTCATGCAAATCACTCCTTATATGTATATATTATTCCTTTCCTTTCCATTATTAAAACATAATATTCAATACAAAAAAAGCTTTCCTCATAAAAGGAAAGCTTTTTCAGTGTTTAGGAATTATATAAATATAGACATGTGGATAAATTAATGTCTAGCTCCACCGCCTTGCCCCTCGGGGTCAAATGGGAAAATACTGCTCCTGC
>NZ_CALIED010000086.1:0-33962 GCF_938022135.1 uncultured Psychrobacillus sp. | reverse complement strand
ATCTGTCTCACTCATCCCGTAGGAGTCGCCGTCTGGCGCTCCAATCAATAAACGGGAACAGCTTTAGCATCGATAAAGCGCTTATAAACTTACTCGCATAAATAAAGTAGAAAAACTGTCAACAACCCCAATTCATCAACTATTTAAGTTCTTAATAGCCATTTGACTTTTTATAATGTTTACAGTCACTATAAAAAAGAATTGTTAGTCAAAATCAACCGATAACTTTAACAAAGCTTTAATTTATTCAACTTTCACCTTGATAGCCTTATAAAATAACCGTATAAATAACTATGGATATTAAAATACCGGTTAATGCCCCCATAAAAACTTCAATAGGCTTATGTCCAAGTAAAGTTTTTAGTTCTTCTAGCTTTTCCTCGCTCTTCTTGTGTCCCCAATCCTTTGTCTGATTAACAAAAGTTTGAAAATCTACACGCATCTGATTGATAATGATGGCTTGCTGACCGGCTTGAAATCTAACACCTGTTGCATCAAACATCACTATAACTGCGAACACTGTAGCAACTGCAAAAAGGGTAGAGTCTAATCCCGTTTCAAAAGCAATAGCTGTACACAATGACGTTACAGCAGCCGAGTGAGAGCTTGGCATTCCACCTGTAGAAGTGAATAATTTCCAATCTATCTTTTTAGTGACCAGAAAATGTATTGGTATTTTCACGAACTGGGCAAAGAAGATGGAGAAAAGAGCAGCTAATAGTGGAGTATTTTGTAGAATTGCCACAGCAGACACCGCCTTCCTTGTAAAACTTTGTTACTTTTAGTATAACATATTCTCACTATTCGAAAAATCATTCTCGTTGCTATATAATAAGAATGTATCCAAATTATGTAGGGGGAAAAATGATGATTATTAGCACTAACAATGTAACATTCGAAGAAGTACAATCCGAAACACTAGTGGTAGGAATTCCTAAGCATCCTGAAAATACAGAGAAATGGGATGCATTATTAAATGTGTATGGAAATCACATTCTTGATTGGGTAAAAAGTGGTGACATATCATCAGACTCGAAAAAAATAGTTAAAGTCCCAATAGCGGGTCAAGAAACTGTAAAAAGAATATTATTTGTAGGACTTGGAAATCGTAAAAAGTTAACACAAGAAAATATTCGAGAAGCATTTGGTTTGGTAGGGAAAGAGCTACTTTCTAGTAAGCCTGAATCCCTTGCAGTCTGGGTTCCATCATTTACCTCTGAAAGCGCTACAGAAGCTGATGTAGCTTATTTAGCTGGTGAGGGTATTGGTATGGGAGCTTTTGTTTATGAAGGCTATAAAACAACCTCTAACGTGCCGGATTATTATTTACCAGCTATCGAGCTTTTAACAGATACTGATTTAGAAGAAGCTGCAACTTACTTTGAAGTAGGAAGTATTTATGCAGACGCGGTTAATGAAGCTAGAATTTTAGTGAATACACCAGGGAACGTGCTGACTTCTACACAACTAGGAGAGTATGCAAGAGAGCTTGGTGAGACATATGGCTTTGAAACAGAAATCTTAGGTAAGAAAGAAATAGAAGAGCTTGGCATGGGAGCTTTATTGGCTGTAAACCAAGGGTCAGTTGAAGAACCCCGTTTAATCGCTTTGAAATATCAAGCTACAGATAACTGGGATGATGTAGTAGCACTTGTAGGGAAAGGGATTACTTTCGATACAGGAGGTTACTCTATTAAAACAAAAACTGGTATCGTTGGTATGAAGGGCGATATGGGTGGAGCAGCAGCAGTTTTAGGTGCTATGCAAATTATTGGTGAGCTTCGTCCAAATAAAAACGTTATAGCTGTAATTGCTTCAACGGACAATATGATTTCTGGAAATGCATTTAAGCCAGATGATGTTATTACTTCTATGAGCGGTAAAACGATTGAAATTCTTAATACAGATGCAGAGGGACGTTTAGTTCTTGCAGATGCAGTAACGTATGCAAAACAGCAAGGAGCTAATTATATTGTCGATGTGGCTACTTTAACAGGTGGAGTAATCACCGCATTAGGATTTGACAAAACTGGAGCACTAACAAATAATGAAGAATTCTTTGAAACCTTTATGGAATCCTCTTTGGAAACAGGAGAATTTGTATGGAGACTTCCGTTAACTGAAAATGATAAGAAACGCATTCGTAAAAGTGACGTAGCAGATCTGAACAACTCCCCTGGAGGAGATGGTCATATGATTTTCGGTGGTGGTTTCGTAGGAGAATTTGTAGAAGATACACCATGGATTCACTTAGATATCGCAGGTACGTCCGATGCAAAAGCAGCATATGATTTTGGACCAAAAGGCGGTACTGGTGTTATGGTTCGTACTTTAGCAACGCTTATTGAAAGAATGGCAGACGAAGAGTAGGATAAACGCACAGGACACTTATCCCACATAGCATACACTGTGTTGAAAGGAGGGACATTATGGTTAGATATCAACGCGGTGGTTATGGGGGTAGAGGTCCAGGAGGTCCTAGGGGTCCAGGTGGCCCTGGAGGATTTGGAGGTTACGGAGGTTTTGGTGGTGGCTTTGGTGGATTTGGAGCTCCTCTATTAGGAGGCTTTGTAGGAGGACTTTTAGGTTCTTCTATTATTGGATTTGGTGCAAGACAACCATATCCATATCCATATCAACCTTATCCATACCAGCCTTATCCTTACTATGGTTCACCATATTCCCCGTACTATTAACTAGTATAAAAAAGCTTTTGCAATTCGTGGAGGATCACGTTTTGCAAAAGCTTTTTTTATGGAAGGTATTTCACCTCGAATATAAAAGATGAGCGATGGAGCTAAGTTGTACAAAATATAAAAAGTGCAGGCAAAGCGTTAACCAACTTTGCTTGCACTTTTTTGTTAAGCATGAATTCGAAGCTAATTCGTATCTGTTTTTACCTTCATATTCTTTCTTTTCTCTTCCACAACTTCTTCTAAATCATCTCGCACTGTAAGGTCACAGCATTCTACACCAGAATAATAAGCGGCTCTTCCCATCATATGACCTCCGACTGGACCAGTAATGAAGAGAAATAAGATACCAAGTAAAATTCGCGAATTAAATGTACCTTCGATTAACCAAAAGTGAAGGAACACTCCTATTAAGATGCTCATCACTCCGAGCGTTGCACTTTTGGAAGCAGCATGGGCTCTTGTGTAAACATCTGGTAAACGAAACAAGCCTATTGCGGTCACTAAGATGAAAATAGTTCCAAAGGATATAGTACCTACGATGAATATATTAGCTATTACGGTCACGTTGAATGATCTCTCCCTTCTCCGTGAACTTAGAAAACGCTACAGTCCCAATGAAGGAAAGTACGGCCAATAAGAGGATGACCTCTAAAAAGAATGGAGTGTCAAATAAGATTGAAATCAGGCCGATTAATGAGATCAGGCCAACTCCAATTGCATCCAAGGCAATAACCCGGTCTGGAGTAGTAGGCCCCTTTACAAGACGATAAATGAAGCCTAGTAAAGCAGCGCTGATAAGCACGACAATTACCCATAAAAAAGTTATCATGATCTACTCACCTCCAATATTGCTTTCTCAAAGGTATCGCGTATGGAGTTCACTGCTTCGTCTATATTGCTAAACTCAATAGAGTGTATATATAACGTTTTATTGTCATCCGAAACATCAATAACTACCGTACCAGGTGTTAACGTTATAAGGCTGGACAGCAAGGTTATTTCCCAGTCTTCAGTCAATACTGTTTCCAACGCAAAGATTGCCGGACGGATAGGCATTTCTGGCTTCACGATTAATTTTAAAACAGAGAAGTTAGAAAGTATTAGCTCCTTTAAAAATAAGAATGCTAATTTTATAACAGCCCATACACGATCCATATAGAATCGTGACTTAAAGGATTTTCTTAGCATGAAAAGCATTAGCAAACCGAGCAGATATCCTACTATAAAAGTAGTAGGTTTAAACGATATGGATAGAAACATCCACGTAAGGGCTATAAATACATTTAACAAAATTTGAAAAGCCATTATTTCACCCCTTCAAAGACAGCATCAACATATAAGGAAGGATCTAATAACACATTGGATGCATCAGTCATAAGTGGCACTAAGAATTCGGCTCCAACGCCATAAAAAACAGTAACAGCAACTAGAGCTATTGTTGGAACTAATAAACGCTTATAGGATGTAGCGTCCAAGTAAGAGGATTCGCCTTTTGGCTCACCCCAGAATGCATAGATGAAAATCCGGATAGCGGATAGTAATACGATGAGACTGGAAAGTAGGATAAAAATACTTTGCCATAATAATTCCCCTTCGAAGCCACCTTGAACGATTAACATCTTACCAATAAAGCCGCTTAACGGAGGAATTCCAGCTAAACCAAATGCTGCGATTAAATAACTCCAAGCAAGAAGTGGATATTTCTTCATCAATCCACCCATTTTTCGTAAATTGGACGTGCCTGTAATTTTAATGACAATGCCAATTAATAGGAACAGAGCACCTTTTATCAATATATCATGGATTAAATAAAAGACAGAACCAATCATTCCATTTTCATTCATAATAGAAGCCCCGAATAAGATGACCCCTACTGCAATGACGATATTATAAATAATAATTTGCTTTAAATCAAAGTAAGCAAGTGCACCTATACATCCAACGATGATCGTAACAATTGAGAGTATCATGAGCAGTTCATGAGTGAATCCAACGTCCGTTGTAAAGAACAAAGTATAGGTACGCATGATAGCATATACGCCGACTTTAGTAAGCAATGCGCCAAACAAAGCAAGTATAGGGACTGGCGGTGCAGCATAAGAGCCTGGTAGCCAGAAGAAAAGAGGGAAAATACCGCCCTTTATCCCGAATACGATCAAGAATAATACAGCGATTAGTGTTACAATTCCTACCTCGCCAATCTCGGCCAATTTAACGGAAATATCAGCCATGTTTAATGTCCCGACTACGGAATATAAGTATCCTACTGTAATAACGAATAAGGACGAAGAGACAATATTAACTATTATGTATTTAATAGATTCTTTTAATTGTACTTTTTCTCCACCCAACACAATTAGTACATACGAAGCCATTAACAATACTTCAAAAAATACAAATAGGTTAAAAATATCACCTGTTGTAAATGCTCCGTTAACACCTGTTAACATAAATAAGATCGCTGGATAGTAAAACGACTTTTCTCTCGCTTCATCCATGTAAGTAAAGCTATACCATACAACAAATAAAGTGATGATAAGAGAAGAGGTAACTAAAAGAGCTGAAAACATATCTGAAACCATTGTAATCCCAAATGGTGGAGCCCAGCTACCTAGGGTAAGGGTTTGTACACCATCCGTCTTTACTTTAAAGAGTAATGTAAAGGCCGATACTAGCGCCGTCAGCAATCCAATAATAGTGACCGTTCGCTGCGCTTTTATTCTTTTAGGGAAAAATAAAAGAATTGCCGCAAACAAGAAAGGGATGAGGACTGGGAATAATAATAGATTAATCATTGTCTTCAGATCCTTTCATAAGTTCCATATTGTCCGTTCCCACTTCTTTATACGTTCTATAGGCTAAAACTAGTGAGAATGCTGTAACACCGAAAGCTATTACAATAGCCGTTAATATTAAGGCTTGTGGAAGTGGATCGGCATAATCGGTTACTCCATCAGCTAAGACAGGAGCAGATTTTCCTCCAAGGCCTCCCATTGTTAAAAGAAGCAAATGGGTTCCATGGCTCAGTAAACCTGTTCCAATAATAATCCGAATTAAACTTCGTGAGAGGATTAAATACACTGCAGCCATAAATAGAAAGCCGATTAAAATGGACATCATAATTTCCATTATTCATCTCCTCCTATCATTTGAATAATTGTCATTGTAACACCCACAACAACCAAATATACTCCTGTGTCAAAAAACATAGCAGTATGGATGGATGTTTTCCCTAGTAAAGGAAGGTTGAAATAATCATATACATGAGTGAAGAATGGAACATTAAAGAAAATAGAACCTGCAGCGGTAGCCAGGGCTATAACAAGCCCAACTGCAGTGACAACGGTATAATTTAAAGGAAGCATATCCTGGACTGTTTTTAAGTCGAATGCCAGCAAAAGGAGGACTATTGCGCTAGACATTAACAGACCTCCGACAAAGCCTCCACCAGGTGTATAATGACCTGCAAAAAAGATATGGATGGAGAAAAGAAAAATGATAAAAAAGACTACTTTTGTTGTTGTTTGGATGATTAAATCATTTGTTTTCAACTTTTCTTTCTCCTTTCTTTTTTGCCAATCTCAGTGTGATCATTGCTATTATTCCTAGAGATGCAATAGTAAGTACGCTAATTTCAAATAATGTATCAAAACCACGATAATCTACCAAAATTACGTTTACTATATTCCCGCCTCCCGCCTCGCTATATACGGTTTTTTTGTAGTACTCCGATATAGAAGGAACGAGTTTTTGAGAATGTGCAGAAATAGCAATTAAGGTAACCATAATTCCAACACCAAGGGCTATTAGAAAGTTAGTTAAACGGAATTTGCGATCTTCCTTACCTTTTTCATGCTTGTTTAGTTTAGGTAGGTGATAGAATGCACCAAGGAACAATGCCACAGAAACTGTTTCTATTACTAGCTGAGTAAGAGCTAGGTCTGGTGCCTTGAATATGATGAAAAACAATGCAACTGTATATCCGACAGCTCCCAATGCAATGATTGCTGTAAGTCTAGACTTAGTAATTAATATTGTAAGTGTTCCAATAATAATTAATAACGATAACAGTACTTCAAAAAACTTGATAGGTGCCAAGTTATCAAAGCTAATGACAAATGCATCCTTTATCCACATAGTACTTGCAAGTAAAATGATAATTGCTCCAAAAATGTAAATTAAGTAGGAGCGGATGGAACCTTTCATGTATAAAGAGGACACTTGATTGGCACCACTCTCTGAAAGCATCATTAACCAATCATAAACGCCGTTCAATGTAACCTTGGCTGGCATCTTCGAGTAGGCAACGCTCCACTTAGGGAGTGTTCTGTATAAAAGATAGCCGACAAGGAATATTCCTAACGTCATATATAACGCGGGCGAATCAAATCCATGCCAAGCTTTTATTTTGAATCCTACGTCAGAAGGTAGAGCATAGGTGCTCGGTTGAATAGCTGCTACCGCAGGCTTAATAAATGTATTTCCAAAGAAATTTGGGATGAAAAATATCACGATTACAAGTGTTGCTAATATTCCAGGGGAAATAAGCATTCCGATAGGAGCCTCATGCGCTTTTTTCGGCAGCAACTCAGGTGTATGCTTTCCGCGGAACGTGTGTAGGACAAAGTACAGGCTGTAAACGAATGTAAAGACACTTGCAATCCAAGCAACGACTGGTATCAATATCCACCAAGTATCCATTGAATATAGACCAACATGCTGTAACGACAGGGTCGCATCTAAAAACATTTCCTTACTCAAAAATCCATTGAATAGGGGAATACCGGCCATAGAAAGACTACCAATCATTGCAATCGTAAAGCTAATTGGCATTAGACTCATTAGCCCTCCAAGCTTACGAATATCACGTGTGCCGGTTTCATGGTCTACAATTCCAGCAATCATAAAGAGACTTCCTTTAAAGGTTGCATGATTTAGCAGATGGAAGATGGCAGCAAATGTAGCAAATGTGTAGGTCGTTACTAAATCACCTGTAACGTGATACGCAATAGAGCCAATTCCTAGTAACGACATGATTAAACCAAGCTGACTTACTGTAGAAAAAGCCAAAATTGCTTTTAAATCAGTCTGTTTAACTGCAAAGAACGATCCCCAGAATAGTGTGAGGATACCGACACCAGTAACTAACCATACCCACACCTCCGAAAGTGCGAAAATAGGAGTAAGTCGTGCAACTAAATATAATCCTGCTTTAACCATAGTTGCTGAGTGTAGATAGGCACTGACAGGTGTTGGTGCTTCCATAGCATCTGGAAGCCAAACATAAAAAGGGAATTGAGCAGATTTTGTAAATGCCCCAAGTAATATTAGCACTAACGCCCAGACGAATAGATCATGCTCGGCAATAGTAGCTGCTTGTGAGATGAGTTCCCTAATAGAGAAAGTCTCTCCCATAATGCCTAACAGTAAGAAGCCACCTAGCATCATCAATCCACCAAATACAGTAATCATCATCGATTTCAATGCACCGAAGCGAGAACGATCGCGAGTATACCAGTAGCCAATGAGTAAGAATGATGAAATTGAAGTTAGCTCCCAGAAAAAATAGAGCCCAATTAAGTGGTCAGATTGGACAACGCCAAGCATAGCTGTCATAAACATTAATAAGTATACGTAAAAATTTCCTAGATTCTCTTTATCCTTATCTAAATAAAAGATAGAGTAGAGAACCACGAGGGATCCTATCCCAGTTATTAATAAAGAAAATAGTAAGCTAAGGCCATCTATGTACGAGACAAACGAAATATCGAGTGATGGAATCCAAGGCATTTCTTCTGAAAAAGTTTTTCCATCCATTACTGAAGGAATATACATTGCATATAAAACTACTAAAAGTAAAGGTGCGATTAGAACAAACCAGCCAGTATGGATTCTTTTTGCTTTTTTATACAATAAAGGGATAAAAACAGCCAAAATAATAGGCAAGAATATTGCAAAAATCATGGACATGAGAATCCTCCTTCCAACAATATATTTATGTATATAAATAAAATTATACTCCAAATATGAAGCGTTTGCATGGCATATTACTTCCTTCCTATATATAAGCGACAGTAAATAGAAGTTGGTTTACTTAAAAATAGAAGGGGGAAAGGTATTGCAGTTTTTTATGGAAAATTATTATTCGCTTATTCTAAATTATGGAGAATATTTTGATAGGCTCTTGCGAAAATGAGATACCATCCGATATCATACTAAGTATCAGAATTTCCTATAGATTAGAGGAGCAACAATGAAAAACCCTTATGTTTTTGGCTTTCTTCCGTTAATTACGATCATTTTGTTTAGTTTAACCTTTTCTACCTACACTATGTTTAAAGCAATTGAATTGTTTAAGGTTATTGGTGTATACAGTGGAATGAAAGAATTTCTTACTGATTTTGAGATAAAGCTGTTCGTTCTAATTGTATTTGCCCTTATTTATTTCATGCTCTTTTCCGCCCTAAAATTAATTGCAGAGACTATTCATGAGATCGGAATGTTATTCTTTTCAAAGGATTATGAGGGGAAAACGATGGCGCAGGCCCGAGGGGGCTATGTCATTTTTCTAGGTGGAGCAATTATTTCAGCTGTCGGCTTTCAATCCATACAAATTCTTATGCTTGTCTTTTTAGTTACAGCTTTCATTTATTTTATATATGTTGTATTTAAGCTAAGCAACTCGATGACACTCATTGGAACGTTGGGGCTGGTTATGTTTGAAATAATCGTGTGGAGTTTGTTTCTTGCGTTAGTTATTTATGTAATTATTAAACTTTATAATGGAATTATTGCAAGTCTGCCATTTTTATAATCGACAAATATTGCCTAGGAAATATTGAATGATGTGTACATGTAATCTTTAAATAGATGTATCGCGAGGGGGCAAGGGTTTGGATACTGTATTTGATAAGATGAATATGCAAACAAAGAAAAAAATACAACAATCGTTCCTTTCCCTATTAAAGGGAAAGGAATTTACAAAGATATCGATAAAAGATATAACAGATAGTGCTTGTATAAACAGAGGAACTTTTTATTTACATTATCTTGATAAATACGACTTGCTCGAAAAAGTAGAAGAAGAGCTTTTGGACGGGCTCCGACTACATATTACATCTATAGATTCCGAGTATAAAGTGGAAATGGTGAAACAATTACAAGTTGCAGGCTTTTCCATGGAAGTATTCCGATATATCGAAATGCATGTGGACCAATTTATCGTTTTACTGTCCAAAAACAATACGTCTGGCTTTCATTTAAGACTAAAAAATTTCTTTGTAGAGCAATTCGAGGAAAATTATCAAACAACGGAAATGTCATCTATCGATCCAACCATTCCAACAGATTATTTGTCTGCATTTGCAGCTTCGGCCATTTTAGGTCTCATAGAGCAATGGCTATCTCATACACAACGGGAAACGCCAGAAGAGGTAGCTGTTTTATACTTGAAAATATTGAACTTCATAAAAAGTGTATAAAAAAAAGAGAAGCTCAACATTGGCTTCTCAATTTTTTTTATCCATAATTCGATTAAAAATTCGATGGTGTATTTTGTTGGACTCTATGCTTTTCATATTTTTAGGTAAATCATAACCAATCCATACTGCTGAAGTATATGTATCGGTTAGGCCAGCTAGCCAGTAATCATAATACTCATTTGTGGTCCCTGTTTTAGCACCGACATAGGAAGAGTTGACAGAAATCCCTTTTCCAGTTCCGTTTGTTACTACCTGCGCTAGCAAGCCCCTCATTGTTTGGGCTGTTTTATAAGACCATACTTCTTGGAAATCATCCTCCCAATCGTATAAAACAGTTCCTTCTTTATCTACGACCTTCTGAATTGCATGTGCAGGCTTATAAGTCCCATTGATAAAGCTAGTATAGGCATCTGCCATTTCTAACACGGTGACCCCTTTTGTTAATCCACCTAGCGCAGCAGAATACGTGTGGTCTTTTTCCTCTATATTTTCAAACTGAAAAGGAGAGAGTCTCGCAAATGCACTTTCAATGCCGACTGTATCTAATAATCTAACAGCTGGTGTATTGTGGCTTAAACGAAATGCCTCTTGAATGGTTACATAATCATATACTGCACCACCATAATTTTGCGGGCAATAAGAGCCTATGCACAGTTTTCCGGCATTTATAGAGCTATTGGGAGTATACGTAGTTGTTTCAAACAATGGTGCGTATACTAGTAGCGGCTTAAAGGCAGAGCCGGGCTGACGAATTGCCTGATAGGCTCTATGGAAGTCTAGTTTCTTATAATCCTTCCCACCATAAATACTTACAATCTCCCTCGTTTCATTGTTAATAACTACAGAAGCAGCTTGTAGATTCGACTTTTTACTTAATAGACTATTAATATACCGCTCATCATCTTCTTGCTTCAGAGGATCCAGTGCTGTATGCACGGTTATTCCATTGGAAATAACTTCATCAACGCGAGTCTTCAGCTCATGTTCAATAAATTGCCTTTGCTGTTCATTTTGAGCATTTGCTATTTTGTCCTTAAAGCCTTCTTTATGAGCAATAAGGCTTTCTAATTCATGTAACACAAACGTGCTATATGCAGGATATAATTGCTTTTTCGTTTTCGTCACTAATTTAATTGGTGCCTGTTTTATTTCATTTGCTCGTTCGACAGTAAGTCTACTGTTTTTAACGAGGACATCAATTAGAAGCTCCTGGCGATTTTTTGTTGCTTCAAAATTGGTGAGTGGATTATAAATGGTTGGATTATTTGGTATTGCACTTATAAAAGCTAGTTCTGCCTCACTCAATTGATCGATTGAGCGTCCAAAATAGAATGTGGAGGCTGCTCCTATTCCATATACTTGATTGCTGAAATAAATTTCGTTTAAATAATTTGTGAAAATATCCTCTTTGCTCGTTTGTTTTTCCATTTCATGCGCATAAAGTAACTCCGTTAGCTTTCTTTCATACGTTTTCTCAGTAGACAAATAGCGGAGGCGGACAAGCTGTTGAGTAATAGTACTTCCTCCTTGTTCCATTTGCTGAGCAGATGCATTTGCAAAGACAGCCCTAAAAATAGCAGTGAAATTGAAGCCGATATGCTGATAAAATTCCTCATCTTCACTTTGAAGAAAGAGTTCCTGTGCAAATAAGGGGATCTCTTCTAAAGAAAGAGGCTCTCTCCATTCGATATAATCCTCTGAGAATAGTTTTCCTTTGTTATCTAAGAGCACTACAGGGGAGGTTATTGTAGGATTTGATAGTTGAATGGAACGTTCTAAATCCGAATTAAAGGAGGCTGCAGATAGCACCTCTGTATGGATGAAGGAATATAAAATCCACAGTATGGGAAAACATAACAAGATGACTAAAAATCCTATACCTTGTCGCATCATTTTACACTCCAGTTCTTGTAATCTATTTAAAGAATAGCATATTCCATGCTTATTCTATCGACCAAATAATATGAGGTGTGAAGTGTAAAATTGGGTCTATGTAAAAGAAAAGGTTGATTATTCGTAAATGCACTGCGCAGACAACACTATAACGGATTGTAAGACTGCTTCTTGAAATGGATATTTATGTTAAAAGGATAATCGGAATCACTATATAAAACAAAAAGGCTTTCGACCATTTAGCGTCGAAAACCTTACACTTATTGTGTATTAGCGTGTAGTTCTTCCTCATGAAGCACTTCTTCAAAGTCTTGGACGGGTTTCTTACCGGCGAAATAGAGTATGAAGAAAGCTATCAGGAATAGGGCACCCGTAACGAAGAAAACAGAGGATATACCGATAAACCCACTAATAAATCCACCAAACATCGGACCTATAATATTACCTAAGAAGCGGAAGCTTGTGTTGTATCCCATAAGCTCTCCTTGAACTTCGATTGGTGCTTCTCGTCGAATCAAGGCAGTAGTCACTGGTATTAGACCACCAGAAGCAATCCCAAATAAGAAGCGTAGAGCCATCAGTTGCCACAGCTCGGTAACAAAGGCTTGCGGAACGATGAACACAAAAGCAATAAGTAGTAGCATAGATAGAACCTTTTCATAGCCTATCGAGTCTCCAAGCTTGCCCCATGTTCTGGCGAAAAGAAGACTACCTACACCAGTAGCACTAAAGGTTATGCCGGCTAAAAGGGCAACTTCATTGGAGTCAGTTAAATGGGAGACATATAGGGAGAGAAGAGGCTGAATACTAAAAAGTCCAATTTGTATTAAAGACGTAATCATTAGGACATTAAGTATGAGGCGATGATGAAAAATACCAGAAACGACCGTCTTTCTAGAATATTCATGCTCATCCTTCGCTTTAACCCGACGTTGTTCTCTAATCCCTATGATAACTAGGAGTGCAGCTATAGATACTGCTGTAGCTGTAATAATAAATGTGTATTGAAAACCAAACGTATCAGCCATAAACCCGCCTATTACAGGCCCGAATAATGTTCCAGATACGCTACCCATTTGTAACGTGCCCATGGTCTTGCCTGCAACATCCCTTGCTGTCTGAGAACTGATAAATGCCAGTGAAGTTGGGATAAAGCCTGTTACAACACCCATAAACAATCGAAGAACAAAGAATGCTTCTACCGAATTTATGAATCCCATTAAAAGTACGCTGAGCGCAATTCCGAATCCATTTATGATTAAAATTGGCTTATAACCATATTTATCAGCTATTCTCCCCCATATAGGAGACATAATAAGTGCAGAAACAAAGGTAGCTCCAAATACTAGACCAGACCATTTTTGCACGTAGGCATCTGTAAAATCACCCATCGTATTAATATATAGGGAAAGGAAAGGCATGATCATCGTCATGGTGCTAGATACTAAGAAAATGGAGAACCACATAATAATAAAGTTACGTTTTTGTACGCTCATTGAAAATCCCTTCTTTCTTTTGACACGTACTCTTATTTAGATTATAAAACATTTCGAGTGACTAAGGAAGTTGAATGTTAAAAGTTTGTCACTGAAAAGTGTGTTTAATTATGATAAACTGTTTTGGGGTGATTATGTTGAAAAAATTAATTATTTTATGTTTATTTACTATGCTCTTCGTTTCAGCTTGTGGAAGTGATTCAGCTGAGACTGAAAAAGACAATAAAAAAGAAACAACAAAAGAAGAATCTGCTGTTACTACTGATACCCAACAAGAGGGCGAATTAATCACATATCCGCAACTTTCAACAGAAGTGGCGGAAAATGAAGCTTTAGTCCAAATGAACACTTCTTTAGGAGCAATTAAAATTAAATTGTTTCCAGAAGAAGCACCGAAAACAGTGGAAAACTTTTTAACTAAAGCAGAAGAAGGCTACTATGAGGGTGTTATCTTTCATCGGGTCATTGAAGACTTTATGATTCAAGGTGGAGACCCTACTGGAACTGGAGCAGGTGGAGAGAGTATTTATGGTGAGTCATTTGAGGATGAATTCACGATGAACCTATTCAACTTTAATGGTGCACTTTCTATGGCTAACGCGGGACCAAATACAAACGGCAGCCAATTTTTTATTGTACAAGCTTCACCACAAAATGGTATAACAGCTGAACAGCTTATTAAAGGTGGGTGGCCTGAGGAAGTAGCGAAGGCTTATGAAGAAAAAGGTGGAACACCAAATTTAGATCAAAAGCATACAGTCTTCGGGCAAGTTATTGAGGGCATGGATGTAGTAAATGAAATAGCTAAAGTGGAAACTGGTGAAAATGATAAGCCAGTAGAGGATATCCTTATTCAGTCCATAGAGGTTATTCAAAAATAAAGTAGGGAAGTGTTTGCTTTGTTAAACTTTCTTTCATTAGGCTTTTTGTATTTATACTTTCCAGAAGATAAAACAGAGTATATACCAGTAGTCTTAGAATTTATCATGGTATTTATCCTTTGTGTATTATTATTCCGATGGTTTAAAAAGAAATCTGCAAAAGATGCAGCAAAAGCGAAGGAAATAGAAGATCGTGTATTACAGGCAAGAAAAGAAGAAGCGGAGAAAAACATACCTTCTGAGTAACGTCTTATTATAGCGAGTGAGTGGGCGATTAATCGTTTACTTACTCGCTATTTTTAATTTTACACAAGGTTCACAGACTTAAAGGAATTTACGACAATGGGAAGGTAGTTTACGACAATCAACCCATAGATTACTACAATCCCTCTGAGGCGAGCTCGTCCTAAAAGAGATTAACGATAATGGGAAAGTAGTTTACAACAATCAAGCCAAAATTTACGACAATTCCTTATCGTCTCACCAATCCTAGAAAAATTTACGACAATGGGCCAGTAGTTTACGACAATCAAGCAATACTTTACGACAATCAAGCTAAAATTTACGACAATCCCTTATCGTCTCACCAATCCTAGAAATATTTACTACAATGGGTCAGTAGTTTACAACAATCAAGCAATACTTTACGACAATCAGCCCAAAATTTACGACAATCCCTTATCGTCTCACCAATCCTAGAAATATTTACGACAATGGGTCAGTAGTTTGCAACAATCAAGCAATACTTTACGACAATCAAGCCAAAATTTACGACAATCCCTCATCAGCTGTCTTTTTTCCTTTAGCTTTCACCATTAAAAAAGAGCCCCTATGATCGTAAAAGTACTCACATAGGAACTCATATAGAATCGTTTAATATTTTCGTTCACAGCTCCCATCTACATATTGGGGAAGCTATTATTTTTTCACTGAATCTCTGCTAGTTATTATACACAATCACTCTTTTGGATGAATGAGTACCAGTATTTTGCCGTTTTCTACATCAGTAGAGTAGCGTTCTGCTTCATCATCTGTCACTCCAATTTCCATGAGTGCATGCTTTAATCCACCAGCAGAAGAGTTAGCTCCAACTACTGCTCCTCCAATTGTTGTAATAATTGGCCCCGCAGCCAACACAGCACCGAACCCAGGTATCAATACAGTCGATAGCCCTACTAGTACGCCAGCTAAGCCAATGGCGCCTCCTGTTACAGCACCTGCAATAGCTCCATCCTTAGTAGAAGGTTTTACTTCTTGTGTCACTTCGGAATCCCTGTTTGAATTTCTAGCAATAACTGAAATTTCCTCAGTTGTATAACCTTTCTCTTTTAAACCTTCAACCACTTCTTTCACTTGCTGCTCACTTTCATATACTCCAATAACATTATTCTTCATAAATAATTACCTCCTGTTATGTCGCATCTATTCTCTTTACCCTTTATTAAATTTTGTATACCTAATTGTATTGGTGTTTCTTAACATTAATTACTGACCACGCGAGGTCCACTTAGTTGTTTATAAGTAAATAGTAATTATCTTAATATTTAATTCAAAAAAATATTATTTTTGACATTTAATTGATATAAATTAAGTCTTTTAATATTACTATTTACCTGTTATAATAAGTTGGATTTATGTAAAAAGTAATATTTTTTAGAAGGAAGGCTAGTATGAAATGAATAGATCTATAAAATGGAAAGTAATTATTGTTGTAATGATACTAATTATAACTGGCATGTCCACATTGAGTATATTCACTACTTTAATGGTAAGCCAAAAAACGGAGGAAAGTTTGGTTGAGCAAAGTCAAGTTGTAGTTAAGGAAATGTCTTCCAATATTGAAACGTATTTAGGTTCTTATGAAAGTGCGTTGAAACAGATTTCTAAATCTTCCGAGATAGTAGATTTTAATACTGAATATGCAAGAGCAGAAGCATCAGAAAAGACTCATCTTCGGCAAGAATTATCCAATAAGTTTAAAGAATTCTCGTCTGAATATGAAGCGACTTCAGCGATTTACTATGCATTACCGAGTAAACAATTAGAGATTTATCCTCTTGCGGATTTACCTGCAGGCTTTGATCCTACAACAAGAGAGTGGTACCAAAATGGGCTGACTAGTAAAGATGAGTTTGTTTGGTCTAAGCCATATATGGATGAAATAACTAAGACGTATACAATTACTGGTTCCAAGGCTGTTGTGGTAAATGGGACAGTTGTGGGCGTTATGGGGATTGATATACTCCTCTCCGAATTGACAGAGACCATATCACAAAGTGAACTTGGTTTTGAAGGCTACGCTGTTTTAGTGGAACAAGACGGAACAGCTATTTCACATCCAAAATTAGCAGGTGAAAATCTATCGGAATATAAATATATTAAGAAAATGCTGAGTTCACAAGCAGAAGGTGTTATTGAAGATTCTTCCGATGGAGTTACCACAATTTCTGTATTTACAACTCTCCCAGAGTTTGATTGGAAACTGGCAGCAGTTTATGAACAAGATAATATTGATCAGCTAGCCGATAGCATTCGCAATATAATTATATTAATTGCACTAGTCATTATGGTAATCATGTTTATTTCTCTTTTCTTTTTAACAAAGCGTTTGATAAAACCTATTGAACAATTGAAAAATCTAATGGAACAAGTAGCTGAAGGAGATTTAACAGTTCATGCTGATGTTAGTTCAAGAGACGAAATTGGCGAGCTAGCCAATAACTTCAACAAAATGTCCAAAAGTATGAATAACATTATCGAGGTAATGAAAGATTCTGCTAACCATGTGCAAACTAACTCGGAAAGCCTAAGTGCTGTAGCAGAAGAAACTACTGCCTCAGCTGAACAAGTATCGGTAGCGATTGAAGAAATTGCAGAAGGTGCTTCTAAATCAGCCGAGGATGCAGAAGAAGTAACAAATAGTTCATTTCAGCTAAGTGAGCAGATAAACCTAATCAGTGATAAATCACTTGAAATGACGAGTATTGCTAGACAGGCTAGTCAAATTAATGCTGATGGACAAAGCCAAATGCGTGAATTGAAGACTTCCTTCAATAGTTGGGATGATAATTTAACATCTATGAGTGGAGTTGTAAATTCACTAGAGAATAAAGTTAAGGCAATTGATGGTGTAATGGAAACAATTATGGAAATATCGTCACAAACAAATTTACTAGCTTTAAACGCAAGTATTGAAGCAGCAAGAGCAGGTGATCATGGTAAAGGATTTGCAGTGGTTGCTGATGAAGTTAAGAAATTAGCAGAGCAATCAGCTAAAGCGACAGAAGAAGTCAAAAAAACTATTAATGAATTGCAGCACGGCTCTTCTTTAGTAAGTGAACAAATGAATGAAACGAGAGAATCCTTCAAAAAACAAGGATCAGTCGTAGTGAACACAGAAGTGATTTTTGGAGAAATATCAAATCTTATGTCGTCGATGCAAGAATCTATCAACGAAGTATCCAAAGAGGTAGAACGAGTATCTGCTTATAAAGAACAAGTAGTCGATACAATACAGATGATGACAGCTACTTCTCAACAAACAGCTGCTGCTTGTGAAGAGGTGAGTGCTTCTTCAGATGAACAGCTACGTGCTATTCAGTCAGTTGCTACTGCCTCTGAAACGCTAACAGAACTAAGTGAAAAGCTAACAGGAGCGATTAATCGTTTTAAAGTATAAGTAGAGAAAAAGTATAAAATTTAGAACCCTTCATTTAGCATTTGAACGTAAGACATCGTAAGGTTAAAACAAGAATCTATTGACCTAAAAAGCTACCTGAAGGGAAATAGACCATCTTTATTGGGATGGTCTATTTTTTTTTCATACATTTAGTAGGTAAAATCAAAAAAGCTGATCATGAAGTTAATCATGACCAGCTGTACAACAGCTTCCCAAGGATTGTCCCTTAACTAGAAAGCTTTAAATTCTTATATATTAGGATAATGCTAGTTTGAATCTAGCCACTCCGTCTTCGACTGTTGCTCGTGGACACGCCACGTTCATACGAAGGAAGCCATCTCCGCCTTCTCCATACTTCGTGCCAGGCTCTAAAGCGAGTCTCCCTTTCGTTAATAAAAGGTCCATCATATCTTTCTCGTTCAACCCAGTTCCTCGATAATCAATCCACATTAAATAGGTGCCCTCAGGCATAGAAACCTTCACACCTTCAATTGCAGATAAATGTTCCACTACGTATTTCATGTTGCCTTCTACAACTTCTAAAAGACCTTCTAGCCATTGTTCTCCGTGCTCGTACGCAGCCTGCATAGCTGTAAGTGAGAACACGTTCAATCCCATCTCACCACGTCTAGTTGCACCATTCTCTAAAACTTTTCGTAATTTTTCATTTGGTACAATTGTTGCTGCACCTTGAATACCAGCAAGGTTGAACGTTTTAGTTGGAGCAAAGAAAGTGATAATATTATCTGTTTCCTCAGCTGCCACGAGAAGAGGTATATGCTTATTTGGCTTAAAAACAAGGTCTGAATGTATTTCATCTGAAAGGATCAATACATCATGCTGCTTGCACAAGGCTGCCATTTTAGTTAAATCCTCTCTACCCCAAACCTTCCCACCAGGATTATGAGGATTACAAAGGATGAATATCTTGATATCTTGCTTTAAGCATTCCTTAAAGGCTGTCCAATCTATTTCGAAAGAATTACCATTTTCTATAAGGCGACAGGTAACGACTTCTCGCTCTAAATTATTTGGTATTCCTTTAAAGGGTGGATAGATTGGTGTATGGACAAGTATTTTATCTCCTTTTTGGGAAAAAGCATCAACTGCCTCCGCCATTCCAGGTATTACACCATGACGAAGAAGAATCCATTCATTCTGTATTTCTAGTTGGTGTTTAGTAGATACCCAGGTAGATAATGCATCTTTTACTGCTTCTGGCGCAATAGAGTAACCAAAAACTGGATGTTCCAAACGCTTATGTATAGCTTCCTGTATAACTGGCGCAAGGCCGAAATCCATGTCTGCTACCCACATTGGGAGTACATCTGTGTCATCCTCAATTGCATAAACCTGTTTTAACATATCCCATTTTGCGGAAAAAGTGTTACGACGATTGAAAATAGTTGAAAAATCTGACAAAGTAAATTCCCCTTTCAATTTTAACTTATTGTGTTATTATAACCCTAACTAATAAAAGTAGTAAGGTGAAAAAATAATGGATACAATACAGATGAATAGAAAAGCAGTTTGGATACTACAGGAATGGGATCCTTTCCAATTTGGTATCGATGCATACGAAACGGAGATTGCTGATGTAGTTACTGCTCTTCACGATATCGATCACCCATCCGAGCTTGCTAGAAAAATACAAGAAATCTATGAACACTCCTTTGAACAGTGGATTCCACTTGAAAAGTGTGTCGAAATTTCTTATAAGCTTATTGCAATAAAATATGAAATGAAATGCATTATTTAACGAGCTATTACACTCTTTCAAATATAGGTTAACAAAAGAAAAAGCTTTCGATTCATTGAATCGAAAGCTTTTTTCTAATACCATTCTTATACTTCTTGAAGGCCATCCATCAAATTGGAGGCAGGAACTTCTAAAGCATTAGATAGCTTTAATATAGTTTGTGTTGATGGGACTTCACTACCTGATTCGTACGCTTCCAATTTTCCAGCGCCTATTCTTGTTTTTAAGGAAAGTGTTTCTAAAGAAATATTGCGTTCTTCTCTTAGTTGTCGCAATTGCTCATGTAATTCTTTTTTCATGACTCCATCCACCTCTTTAAAAATTCTTCACATCTTACATCATATTATAGCATAATTTTTTTGAGAACTAGTTTCAAACAATTGTCAGAAAAAGTACAATTTTTGATTACTTAATAATACGTCTATTTTAAAACATTCCAAACGCCTTGTACAAATACGATTAAGATGGCAATTGGAGCTGCATATCTTACAATGATTCTCCATGCATTTAATAAAAAGCCTTTGGAGTCAAGTTCATTCGAAATATCTGCTTTGGTAAAGTGGTAACCGGCAAAAATGGAGATGAAAAGTGCTCCTAAAGGTAAACCAACGCTACTAGTAAAGAAGTCCGCAAAATCAAATATAGATAAGTCTAAGATTTTGATATCCTGTAGCACACCAAAGGAAAGCGCACTAGGAATTCCAACTAGGAAAATTAAGAAACCAAAAATCCAAGCAGCTCGTTTTCTTCGATCGTATTTTGACTTGATGCCGATGGAAACAACGATTTCTAACATGCTGATGGATGATGTTAGAGTAGCAAAAAGTAATAGTATAAAGAATATGATTAAGAAAAACTGTCCAAAAATAATTTGTTCGAATACTGCAGGTAAAATGATGAAAACTAATCCTGGTCCTGCATCTGGAGAGAATCCTAATGCAAACACTGCAGGGAAAATAACTAGACCGGCCATAATCGAAATACCAATATTCAGCACGGAAACACTTAAAGCAGAACTGCCTAGCTTCGTTTCCTTCGGAAGGTAAGATGCGTAAGTAATCATTCCAGAAACACCGACGCTTAATGAAAAGAATGCCTGTCCCAGTGCGAGCAGTGCTGTTTCCCAAGTAAAGTAAGACCAATCGGGAATCAGTAAAAACTTAACACCTTCTATCGCTCCATCCAGAGTTAACGAACGTATAGCTAGTACGACAAAGAAAATGAGTAATAAGGGCATCATCCACTTACTAGCTTTTTCGATTCCACCTTTAATCCCACCTTGAACGATCCAGATAGTTAAAAAGATAAAAGCTCCCTGGCCAATTAATACTTCCCATGGATTTGAGATAACTGTATTAAATAAGTTCTCATAAAAATTATCTGTGCTTCCGTTTAGGCTAAGTGTAATAGAACGGATTATGTAAGATAAAATCCAACCGCCGACTACACTGTAAAACGAGAGTATGATAAACGAAAAGAAGAAGCCAGACCAGCCAATTAAAAACCAAGGCTTGTTAGGAGCCAGTTTTTTAAAGCCGGTTACTGCATCTGCCTGTCCTTTTCTTCCAATGATAAATTCTGCTAATAAAATAGGTAGCCCAATAAGAAGTGTACATAGGATAAAAAGTAAAACGAAGACGCCTCCGCCATTAGTTCCTGCCATATAAGGGAACTTCCATATCGCCCCTAACCCAATAGCACTTCCGGCCGCAGCCAATATGAATCCAATTTTTGACCCGAAATGATCTCGAGCTTTCATATGTATTCCTCCTTCGATACTTTAACGATTTAAAGTGATAGTATACTATTTTACCTCAAAAAAATAAATGGTAACTTATATTAAACGGAAACCCGTTACGATATACAAGCTATTTAAAAATTAAAAGATAAGTGTAACAATTAAAGAGGATCTTACGTTACACCTATAGCAAAAGAGAGAGCGAGGGGGAGCAATGGTTGAGAACGATTTGATCGAACGTGCACAGCAGGGCGATCAACTAGCATATGGGGAGCTCATTCGCTTACATCACCGAACCGTAGAAAAATTTGCTTTTCAATGTGGCGTGCGAGTGCAAGACATCCCTGATGTCACACAGGAAGTGTTTGTAAAGCTTTACCGTTTCCTACACCAATTCCAAAAAGAACGATTTACGACTTGGTTATATAAAATTACATTAAATGCAACGAGAGACTATTATCGTAAGGAAACAAAGGAAGTACAAAAAGAAGCAAAGCTACAAGGCAGTTCACATGAAAGTTACATAATGAAGTCAGCAGAGGAAAAGGTCTTAATATTTGAAGAAGACCGAGAGCTTCATGAAGCGATACAGCATTTAGATGAAAAATACCGACATCCTATTATCTTATTCTATTTCCATGATATGTCTTATGGACAAATAGCAGAAGTACTTAATGTCCCCATGTCTACTGTTAAGATTCGGATGATGAGAGGAAAGGGTCACTTAAAAAATGCTCTACAAATAAGTGGAGGTGAAAACCATGGACGATAAAAAATTGGAAGATCGACTAGCTCTTTTAAAATCATCCTACGATCGGCTTCCTTCAACGATCGATACAGACGATATATTAAAAAAAATAGATAAAGACAAATTAAATGAACCGACTCAGGTTAACCGCAAGAAAATTAATTGGCAAAGAGTTGCAGTGTGGTTAGCTAGTGCTGCAGCAATACTTGTCATCGGAATAATAGGGGCAAGCTTTCAGGAAGAAAACACACCTACTAATGCCAATCAGTTAGCAGATATTGATGGAGAGGGTAACGTTCCATTAGCAGATGCCTCTATAGAATTCATTGAAAGATTAAAAAACAATTACGAAAAAGAACGAGAAAAACGTAGAGAGATGTTACATCTTACGGAAGAAGAATTTTCAAAGTTACCATTTGTTCGAAGTGCGGATTCAACCTATAAACTATATACAACAGAAACTGGCTTATCGTTATTTAATAAAGTCTCTTCCTTATCTAATGAAAATTCACTAAATTTAATATATGATGACTTAATCCGATCTCTCTATCTTCCATCGGAAATGATTCAGGAAATAAAAGATAAGGGCGTAATGTTATCTGAGGAAGAGACTGCTGGTTTTTTTAATGTTTATTCTAGTAGGATCAAAGAATTGAGAACATATTTTGGGGAAAAGGGTCATATTACAGATGAGCAATTGGAAGCGCTGAAGCGGGAAAATCTTTACCCAGGTTCTGCATTAAATTTCCAATATAAAATGAAGGAAGAGCAGTTAGCTGATTTAAAGAATTTATTAGCTCCCTCATTTATCGGATACAATTACATTTTTGAAAAAGAACCTTTTACTTATGCAGGGGAATTGACCTACAGCTTGGAGGACTCGGTAGCTACTTTAATGTATCTTGACGAATTTCTGCCTAGTAGTTCCGATTTATACGCCGATAAGAATTTATTGAAGTTGTACTACACCGAATTATTTTATGCAGTGGTAAAGGGGACTAGTGATAGCCCCGTGTTTGATAAGGGCGTTGTTAAAAAAGAATATCAAGATATTTGGAGCGATATCGTTAATGAATCTAATAGCTCTAATATCATACAGTTTTTATTAAATCCAATCGTGAATGAATTTGAAAGCAATGGTTGGACACAATCAGAAAGCTGGGATGACTTAGATCCTGGAGATATCGATGACGCTCTTCATTTAGAAGGTAATGGTGATTTGGAGCAGTTTGTTGAATAGGAGTGAGAAGTGCATTTAATACGAGCTCTTCAGATCGGTGTATCAGAACAGCTAAAAAGTGCTTTCTAGAATGATAAGGATTTAAATTTCCTTGGACATAGTTGTTAGATGTCCTTTCCATAGCGTTTCCGTGATTTTTGGTCATATACTTTCTGATATGTTATAATTTAACATGACAATATCGTATATAAGAAAGTAGGACGGCATATGACAAAAACATTTAAGGTAGGAGATGTGGTTACTGGTAAAGTGACAGGTATTCAACCATACGGTGCGTTCGTAAGTCTAGATGAACAAACACAAGGTCTAGTACACATATCAGAGATAACATATGGCTATGTTAAGGAAGTAGGAGAATTCTTGACGGTAGGGCAAGAAGTAGAGGTCAAAATTTTAGACATAGATGGGGAAGCAGGTAAAATTAGTCTTTCCATCCGAGAGCTTCAAGAAAAGCCTACTACTCCAAAACGAGATGACAAGCCACGTAAAAGCCTACAGGCACGTGTAGATGAGCATGATGAAGAAGGCTTTAATACACTGAAGGAAAAATTAGCAGGATGGATTCAACAATCCATTCGATAAAAGAAAAAGGTGAAGAAGGGCTAACCCCTTCTTCACCTTTTTAGTATTTTTAAATGTATTCTTTGATTTAAGCATTTTTAATCTTTCGTAATCTGTATTGTAAATTTTGTCTGCTCATTCCTAGCGCTTCAGCTGCTTTCGTAATATTATTATTATATTTTTCTAATGCCTTTTGTAAATAATAGGTTTCAGCCTGTCTAAGGTATTCGTCAAGTGGAAGTAAATCCTTCTCTGCAGAAACAACGAAGTCTTCGGCGTTTTTCATCGTTTCATTTAATCCTTGTATTTTTAACTTGAAATGTAATGGAAGCATATTAAAACTCAGGGTGCTTTCTGTAGTTACCATAGAAGTGATTTCATCTAATAGGAGCTCTAACTCTTTTAGATTGCCTGGCCAGTCGTAACTTTTAAAGACTTTTATGACTTGAGGATCAATCTCCTCTAAAGTCGAGGCATAGCGACTTAAATGACGTTGGAAGTAATCATGTACGAATGGCATTATATCCTCTGGTCGATCACGTAGCGGAGGAATATTGATAGTGATGGAAGTAAAGTAATAGTAAAGCTCTTTTGCCAGCTGGTTATTAGAAATCATTTCAATCGGATCTTCTCCAATACTAGCTATAAATAAGTTTTGGTTAGATCCATTTTCTTTTAATACGTCCATCAATTTTTTTTGTAAATCGATGGATAATAAGTCTATTCTTTCACAAAATATAGTGCAGTTACGGAGGCTTTTAATTTCCTTTTCAAATTTACTAATAATTTGATCGTCCGCACTATAGCAATAAAGTGTTATAAATTGCTCGTTTGGCGGAGAGAGCTCATGATGAATTCCTTCCGCAATTAAATCCTTACCTGTTCCTGCTTCCCCAATTAATAGGATAGGCATGCGGACATTAGCAGCTTTAATAGAACGCTCTTTTACATTCTTCATAAGTTGGGACTCGGCAGTTATTGTAGAAAGAGTAATCGACTCATTATATCTTTTTAAGGGCTGAAACAATAGTTTTTCTAGAGCGGTAATATCTCTTGAAAACTCGATTGCTCCTATTAATGTACCATCTTCAAAGACAGGATATGTGTCATTTATTGTGGTGATTTCTTGGCCGTTCCTGCTCCAGTAAGTTTGTTTCGCTCTTAGGACGGGCTTTTCACTATGAAGAACTTTTAGCAGTGTGCTTTCGTGCTGTTCGAACTGGAATAGTTCTAAAATGGAACGATCTTCAATGTCCATCGAGTTTAAGCCTTCTATTTCTTTCATTTTTTCATTATATATAATGGTTTTCCCCATTAAATCTATAGCATGAATGCCTACAGCAACCCGCTCTGTAGCAAACTTATAAAATGGAAGCAGCTTACTGAAAATACTATCCAAACCTATCACCTCAAAAAAAATTTTAACATTTTAGTTAATTTTACTTGAAAAACGCAACAATCTTTTGCATTATTATAAGGGAAGAAGTATTATTAGTGCAAATTTTTTTTGCATTAAAACTTAGAGGAGGATTTACATGTTACCATACAAACACGAACCTTTTACTGATTTTTCCAAAGAAGAAAACAAAAAAGCTATTAAAGAAGGATATAAAATTGTTGATGCTTATTTAGGTCAAGACTTTCCATTAATCGTTGGTGGAGAAAGAATTACTACTGAAAGTAAAATCGTATCTTATAATCCAGCTAAAAAAGAACAAGTAATTGGTAAAGTATCAAAAGCTTCTCAAGAAATTGCAGAAAAAGCACTTAAAATCGCTGATGAAACATTTAATACATGGAAAAAAGTGAAACCAGAAGTACGTGCAGATGTATTATTCAAAGCAGCTGCTATCATTCGTCGCCGTAAATTTGAATTCTCGGCTTTATTATCAAGAGAAGCAGGGAAAACTTGGGTTGAAGCAGACGTAGAGGTTGCGGAAGGAATTGACTTTTTAGAATATTACGGTCGTCAAATGCTACGCCTTAAAGACGGTCAGCCGGTAGAAAGCCGTCCAGGCGAATATAACCGTTACGACTATATTCCATTAGGAGTATCTGTTGTTATCTCTCCATGGAACTTCCCATTTGCTATCATGGCAGGAACTACTGTAGCAGCTATGGTTGCTGGTAACACTGTGTTACTAAAACCTGCATCTACAACTCCTGTTGTTGCGTATAAATTTGTAGAAGTACTAGAAGAAGCGGGAATGCCGGCTGGCGTTGTTAACTTCATTCCTGGTTCTGGTGCGGAAATTGGTGACTTCTTAGTTGAGCATCCACGCACTCGCTTAATCAGCTTCACAGGCTCTCGTGACGTTGGTTTAGGAATCGTAGAAAAATCAGCTAAATTAGCTGAAAAACAAATTTGGATTAAACGTACTATTCTTGAAATGGGCGGTAAAGATACAATTGTCGTAGACAAAGAAGCAGATTTAGAATTAGCTGCTCAATCTATCGTAAGATCTGCGTTTGGATTTAGTGGACAAAAATGTTCAGCTGGTTCCCGTGCTGTCATCGTAGAAGATGTGTATGATCAAGTGCTTGCTCGCGTTAAAGAATTGACTGAGGAATTATCGGTTGGTGTTCCAGACGAAGACGAGCATTATGTAGGTCCAGTAATTGATGGATCGGCTTTCAAGAAAATCATGGGTTATATGCCAGTTGGCAATGAAGAAGGTCGTTTAATCACTGGTGGAGAAGGCGATGATTCTAAAGGATTCTTCATTAAACCAACAGTGTTTGCTGATCTATCTCCAACAGCTCGTATTATGCAAGAAGAAATCTTCGGACCAATTCTTGGTGTTTGTAAAGCAAAAGATTTCGACGAAGCAATTGAAATTGCTAACAATACGGAATACGGCTTAACTGGTGCTGTTATTACAAATAACCGCATGAATATAGAAAAAGCACGTGAAGATTTCCATGTAGGTAACTTATACTTTAACCGTGGATGTACTGGTGCAATTGTTGGATACCAACCATTTGGTGGATTCAATATGTCGGGTACAGATTCAAAAGCTGGCGGACCAGATTATATTCAACTTCATATGCAAGCTAAAACAACATCTGAAATGCTTTAATATTTTGTACTAAATAATGAATTGGCTGGCAGTTTTATTTTGTCCAGCCTCTTCATTTAATAGGGGGAAAACAAATGTCAGTATCAAGTAAATTGATTGAACAAACAGATAAGTTTGGTGCAAATAACTATAATCCACTTCCAATCGTCATTTCTGAGGCTGAAGGTGTTTGGGTAAAAGATCCAGAGGGTACAAAGTATATGGATATGCTTTCTGCATATTCAGCAGTAAACCAAGGACACCGTCATCCCAAAATCATTCAAGCGTTAAAAGACCAAGCAGATCGTGTTACTTTAACTTCTCGCGCATTCCATAACGACCAGTTGGGTCCATGGTATGAAAAAGTAAGTCAGTTAACGAACAAAGAAATGGTTCTACCGATGAATACTGGAGCTGAAGCTGTGGAAACAGCATTTAAAGCAGCTCGTAGATGGGCTTATGATGTTAAAGGTGTTGCTGAAGATCAAGCTGAGATTATTGCTTGTAACGGTAACTTCCATGGAAGAACGATGGGTGCTGTTTCTTTATCTTCAGACCCAGAATACAAAAGAGGATTTGGCCCAATGCTTCCGGGTATTAACTTAATTCCTTACGGTGATTTGGAAGCGCTTAAGCAAGCAATTACTCCAAATACAGCAGCATTCTTAATCGAACCGATTCAAGGGGAAGCTGGAATCATTATTCCACCAGAAGGATTTATGAAAGCTGCACTTGAATTATGTCGTGAAAATAACGTGTTATTTATTGCTGATGAAATTCAAGCCGGCTTATGTCGTACAGGTAAAATGTTCGCTTGCGAATGGGAAGACATGGAACCGGATATGTATATTTTAGGTAAGGCATTAGGAGGGGGAGTATTCCCAATCTCTTGTATCGTAGCTAACCGTGATGTTCTAGAAGTGTTTAATCCTGGTTCACATGGATCTACTTTTGGTGGGAATCCTATGGCTTGCGCAGTTTCACTTGCAGCACTTGATGTTTTAATAGATGAAAAGCTAGCTGATCGTTCATTAGAGCTAGGAAATTATTTTATGGATGCTCTAAAAGAGATTAAACATCCTTCTATTAAAGAGATTCGTGGTCGTGGTTTATTCATAGGAATGGAATTGACAGAAGCAGCAAGACCGTACTGTGAAGAACTAAAAGAGCTTGGTTTACTATGCAAAGAAACGCATGATACAGTAATCCGTTTTGCTCCACCTTTAGTAATTTCAAAAGAAGAACTTGACTGGGCAATTGAGAAAATTAAAAAAGTATTTACTATTTAATAATTGTATCCCACATCGGAAATGAATTGTGTTACAATTATTTCCGATGAAATCATTATGAATTAAAGAGGCGAAATAATAAATGGCTGAAAATCTAAACCTGTTCACATCAACGCAGGCTGTCATTAAAGAGGCTTTGCAAAAATTAGGCTACGACGAGGCAATGTATGATTTGTTAAAAGAACCACTTCGTATGTTAGAGGTAAGAATCCCAGTAAGAATGGATGATAATACTGTTAAAGTATTTACTGGTTACCGTTCACAGCATAACGATGCGGTTGGACCAACAAAGGGTGGAGTCCGTTTTCACCCAGGCGTAACACCTGAAGAAATGAAAGCACTTTCTATGTGGATGACTTTAAAAGCTGGAATCGTTGATCTTCCATACGGTGGAGGTAAAGGTGGAGTAGCTTGTGATCCACGTGAAATGTCTATGGGAGAAATTGAACGTCTAAGCCGTGGCTATGTACGTGCAATTAGCCAAATTGTTGGACCAACAAAAGATATACCTGCTCCAGACGTTTTTACAAATGCGCAAATTATGGCATGGATGATGGATGAATATAGTCGCATGGACCAATTTAACTCTCCAGGATTTATTACTGGTAAACCTTTAGTTCTTGGTGGCTCTCAAGGTCGTGACCGTGCAACAGCACAAGGTGTTACAATTATTATTAATGAAGCAGCTAAGAAACGCGGCATTGATATGATGGGTGCTAGAGTGGTTATTCAAGGTTTCGGAAACGCAGGAAGCTTCCTTGCTAAGTTCTTGAGCGATCAAGGTGCAAAAGTAATTGGTATTTCTGATGCTTACGGTGCTTTACATGACCCTAATGGCTTAGATATAGATTATTTATTAGATCGTCGTGATAGCTTTGGAACAGTAACAACTTTATTTGAAAACACTATTTCTAACGAAGAGTTATTAGAATTAGATTGTGATATTTTAGTGCCAGCTGCTATTGAAAACCAAATTACTTCTGATAACGCGCATAATATTAAAGCGAATATAGTTGTAGAAGCAGCAAATGGTCCAACAACATCTGAAGCTACTAGAATTTTGTATGAACGTGGAATTCTACTAGTTCCTGACGTATTAGCTAGTGCCGGTGGAGTTACTGTATCTTACTTTGAGTGGGTACAAAATAACCAAGGTTACTACTGGACAGAGGACGAAGTTAACGATAAGTTAGTGAAAAAAATGGTGGATGCATTTGAAAATATCTACGAAGTAGCTTCTACTCGTAATATAGATATGCGTCTAGCAGCATATATGGTTGGTGTACGTAGAACTGCAGAAGCATCACGCTTCCGTGGTTGGGTATAATCGATAGGTTGAACCGCTTGTATTTTGCAAGCGGTTTTTTATATGATTAGACTGTAAAGAAAGGGGATTAAGAATATGAATGCATTTTCTTTTTATAATCCGGTTAAATTAGTTTTTGGAAAAGGACAATTATCGAAACTTCCAACGGAGCTTTCTGTGTTTGGAAAAAAAGTTCTTGTAGTGTACGGTGGCGGAAGTATTAAAAAAAATGGCTTATACGATGAGGTAATGAGCCATTTAAACGAGGCAGGCATGGAAGTCTTCGAATTAGCTGGAGTTGAGCCTAATCCAAGACTGTCTACTGCAAAACGAGGAGCCGACCTTTGTAAGGCTGAAGGAATTGAAGTGGTACTAGCAGTAGGGGGCGGTTCTGTAATAGACTGTACTAAACTTATTGTAGCTGCGGCTAAGTATGATGGGGATCCATGGGATCTAGTTACTCGTAAAGCAATTCCAAAGGAAGCACTGCCTTTTGGTACAGTTTTAACTTTAGCTGCAACTGGCTCTGAAATGAATTCCGGTTCGGTTATTACAAATGAAGACACGTTAGAAAAATACGGTTGGGGAAGTCCATTAGTTTTTCCTAAGTTTTCAATATTAGACCCTGTTAACACGTTTACAGTTCCATTAGATCAAACGGTTTACGGAGTTGTTGATATGATGTCGCATATGTTCGAGCAGTATTATAACAATGCAAGTAATACCCCAGTTCAAGATGAAATGATAGAGGGGACTCTACGTACGGTTATCGATGTGGCTCCTAAGCTTGTGAACGACTTAGAAAATTACGAGCTAAGAGAAACTATACTGTTTGCAGGAACACTAGGCTTAAACGGATTCTTGCAAATGGGTTATAACGGGGATTGGGCAAGCCATAACATAGAGCACGCCGTATCAGCTGTTTATGATATACCTCATGCAGGAGGATTGGCAATCATTTTCCCAAGATGGATGCGTCACAACCTCCATGTAAATCCTGAACGTTTTGCTAAGCTTGCTATAAAAGTATTCCAAGTAGACCCTGCAGGTAAAACAGCTGAAGAAATAGGGCTAGAAGGAATTGAAAAATTATCAGCTTTCTGGGCTTCATTAGGTGCACCGCAAAATCTATCAGATTATAATATAGATGATTCTAATATTGATTTAATGGTAGAAAAAGCAATGGTACGTGGCGAGTATGGTAATTTTAATAAGTTAAATGCCGACGATACTAAAGCAATTTTAACAGCTTGCCTCTAACTAATAGAAGAAAGTTGTTTTTAAAGGCTTGATATATACTGAAAAACGATGAACCAAAGCACTGCAAATGCAGTGCTTTTTTGAATGATAGGGGATAGGAGAATTCTTATATAAATTGGCTATGTTAAAGGGTAGGGTTGATTTATAATGCAAAGAAATCTTTAAATCAGAGAGTAGAATTGATTTTTCGCACCAGCGGGACGCTTTTTCGCGGGGTGAGCGATAAGCCATCACCCATCGCTTACGCGCGTGGTTGTGAGGTCTTATCTGTCTCACTCATCCATGCTTATGTCGCCGTCTGGAGCTCCAATCAATAAATGGGAACAGCATTAGCATCTATAAACTATAAATCAAATCAATTCACTCACATAAACAAAGCTGAAACACTGCCACCAACCCCAACTTCATCATCTATTTATGTTCTTAGTAGCCATTTGAATGCTCCTTTTTCAATGTTTACAGTCACTATTAAAAAGAATTGTTAGTCAAAATCAACCAATAACTTTAACAAAGCTTATAAAATTAACGAGTAATGAAGATTTTGCTTACTTAAGAGAGGGGGACTAATAGTCAACCAACTGGATTCGAGACTGAGCACCCTCATTAAAGTAGAAAGATATATAGAAACAAAAAGACATCCAATGAAATGGATGTCTAATCATACTTAGTTATTTTTAGTTTTTAAAACAGTTTTAGTATCTTTATGATGCTTCCATGTTCTAACTCCATCATCTTCATCAAAGGAGATAGTGACGTCCGAAACCCCTTGTTGACTTAAGATAAGGTCCTTTAATACATCGTGTATATCATCTACTGTTGCAAATGAAAGCGAAGCATCTATCTCAGCAATTAATGTTACATGTAGATATTCTCCTTCTTTAATAACTTCTAACTCTTGAATGTCTTTCACTTCTTTTACATCTGAAATGACATGTGCAATATGCACTAACATCTGTTCATCGGTTTCTCCCAAAGCTCCTCTTGCATTATCAAGGAAAACTTTACCTACAACATAGAACATCATTAGACCAATAAGAATAGATGCGATTCCTTCTGCTTGTAAAAAGCCTGTGAAATGAGAGATAAGCACAGCTACAAAGGCTAGTATCCCACCTGCAGTTGCTACTAAATCCTCCATAAAAACGAGTTTTGTTGCAGGTTTTGCTCTACTTAGATGACCAAAGCTTGTAGTGAGAGGGGCAAGGAAGGTTCCTTTAACACCAACTTCATGTAATATTTCTTTTCCGGCCTTATATAAGACAGCGAACTCTAAAATTATTGCAATACCGAGGACGGTTAAAGTAATTGCTAGCCCACCTGATGCGACGGGGTGCTGAATATGATGCCAGCCTTCTTTGATTGTTTCATATGATAGGATTCCTACTAATATAACTGCACCTAAACAAACAAGGTTTACCAATCGACCAAAACCATTCGGAAATTTTGGAGTTGGCGCTTTTTTAGAAAGAGCAGATCCTATAAATACAAAAAATTGATTGGCAGCATCTCCGATAGAGTGCATCATTTCTGCAAACATTGCAACATTGCCTGTTAAGAAAAATGCTCCACCTTTTAAAGCTGCGATAATTGTATTAACAATAGCTGCGATTAAAGATGGCTTATTACCACCCTTTAGTAAAGTGAAAAATTGTCCCATAGATAGTTGCTCCTTTTTTAAATTGATTCTAATTCCAAACTTTCCACAAATTCCAATTCTGCAATAGAATGATAAAATTCTACCGTATTTTTCTTAGTTAGGATAGATAGTCGGATATGAATTTCATGTTTTATCTCATCATTCTCTAATTTAATATCTTTTATCCGGATACTATCGATATAAAAACCACAGTCTTTTAAGTAATAGTACATTTTAGAAATGCTTTCTTGTTTTAAAACAATAACCTTTAAGGATAATTCTCTGGATCGTAGACGCTTAGGACCGACTTTAGATAGAAGAGGAGGAATTACTTCTATACCGAATAGTACGATAACGACTGTAAGGGCAGCTTCCAGATAAAAACCTGCGCCTACGGCTATGCCTATTCCGCCTGCTCCCCAAATCATTGCTGCCGTAGTAAGTCCACTTATACTGTCGTTGCCCTTGCGTAGAATGACACCTGCTCCGAGAAAGCCGATACCGCTTACTATTTGTGCGGCCAATCGTAAAGGATCCATAGTTATATTTACTCCATCATGACCATGATGTGCTTTGTAAGCTGACTCTATTGATATGTATGTTAGTAAACAACTAAAGGTTGCAATGACGATGCTTGTTTTAAGGCCAATTGGTTTCTTTTTTAATTCTCTTTCAATCCCTATAACTAAACTTAGGGTTGCCGCCAAACCTAATTTTATTAATATTTCACCATATCCGTTTAGATAGGGAATCCAATCCACCGTGGTGCCTCCTTTCATATAGATAGTTAAGAATATGTGGAAATTTTAATCTTATACTTACATACCCAGTTTTCTGCTTAATATCACTTAGAGATAAAAATAGTTTTTTCCAGAAGCCAAGGTGGCATTTATAATAGATAATCCAGTAGTAATAAAGATGTTTTTATAAGCAGGAACTAGTGAAAGTGAGGTAAAACCTTTATAAATCGGTGTTTTTAACGTAAAAGAGAAGGAAAAGATCAAATAATTAAAGAAAAACCTATAAATTTTAATAAAAGGTATTGCTTTTTGTTTTTAATCATTGTATATTAATACATGTCCTTCAGAACATGTGAGTAACGACTTAAAAGAAATTAAAAAAAGTTGTTGACAACTTAACTGAAGCGAGATATACTAATAAAGTCGTCAAAAACAAAACGACGCGATGAACATTGAAAACTGAACATGCAAAACGTTAAGACATATAGCATCAACAAGCT
>NZ_CALIED010000085.1:0-46869 GCF_938022135.1 uncultured Psychrobacillus sp. | reverse complement strand
CAATCTTCACAATTTCAGGAAGCTTGGCAATATCCCCATCCATCGAGAAAACTCCATCGGTAATGATCATGACTTTGTTATACAATCCGGACTCCTTTGCTTGACGTGCTTTTGTCCGTAAATCGTCCATGTCGGAATGGAGAAAGGGAATAATTTTCGCCTTGGATAATCGGCATCCATCAATGATTGAAGCATGATTCAGTTCATCTGAAAGAATGGCATCATGTTTATCCATCACTCCTGAAATCGCTGCCATATTACAGTTAAATCCAGATTGATAAGCAATGGCTGCTTCTGTATGTTTAAATTCAGCAAGCTTTTCTTCTAGCTTTACGTGTAGATCTAGCGTTCCGTTAATCGTACGTACCGCTCCTGCTCCAACACCATATTTATCTATCGTTTCTTTTGCAATACGCTTCAACTCATCATTTGTAGCTAGTCCCAGGTAATTGTTTGAGGATAGATTGATTAGCTCGTTACCGCCAACTATAATTGTTGGTCCGTTCGCTCCCTCTACTGGATCGATTTCGTTATATAGACCTTGACTCTTTAGTTGCTCTAGGTTTTCTGTCAGAAAACTATTTAATACATTAGACAAGTTCATCTTCCTTTCACACAAATATTCCACTTTATTTTACCATTGTTGTAGAAGAAAGACTAAGATATGTCCCTTTGAAAAATCAGAGCTCCCCGCAAATAAAGAAAAGCGAGTAGGAAACCCTACTCACTCAACTGTTTCTAGCATTCTATCGTGAATCTCTCTCCATTTTTCCTCATCTATTGCAGAGTCGTAAAGCGATTTAATAAGCTTCGCCTCTGCAAAATAGGTACTGATGTAATCCGTAGCAAGCTCCATTTCACTCGTATAAGCCTCTCGAATTTTCGTCAATTCATCTTCATCCCATTTTGTTTGGTCAATATATGGGAAGAAATCAACAATGTCATCACCCTCGCGTTCTGGATCGTAGACATGAGGACTTGTTGCATCAACAATGCTCAATTGAAGCTCTGGAACCACAACCCCGTCAATACTATTTGCATCGAGTCCGCACCAAATGTATTGAACATCTAGTCCGTGCGATTTCGCTTCTTCTCCAAACTTTTTCATAAAGGAGGACTTTCCGCTCCCTGGCAGTCCCTTTATATACAAGCGGGTTTTTAAATTTTTGGAAATGGAAGCAAACGTATCTTTTGCTCCTAAAGGTGTGAGCGAACCCATTAAACGATGAGTCAGCTTAGGTTTTTTTTGAAGCTTTACGAATCCTATATGCTTCTTTTGAAGTTCCTCTAATAAAGAATTAATGCCCTTCCAATCCATCCCCGGCTGGATGAGCTGCTCCCAATCATCATGGATGAGCTTAGCTCTGGATAGTGCTTGCAAGCCCTTCGCTAGCCAAGCCTCTCCCTCAAGGTGCTTATCACGGACAACTAGTCCCACATCACGAAGTCTGTCCGGTTGATAGGCGTCATAGTAAGTTACCCATTCATGACCAGTCCCATAGAAGAAGGGATCAATAGTATTTGTTTGAAGATAAAGTGTTTTTGTATCCACAATATAAACAGCCTCTACTGCGTCCTCATCTAGCGGATCTAAAAACCATTCCATATCATTGCCTCTCCGTATCGCTGCGTATCCAATTTCCTTTAACGTATCTGAGAGTCTAGAACTTGCTGGCCCTTTAAAAAAATATACCTTTTTTGCTTCCTGAATGATCTCCTTATAGAAGTTTTTAACACCTTGTCCTGTATAAGATTTGCCCATAAAGTGCGTAATTGTTCCGTTCAAATAGTCATCCTTTCTATGGTTCATTCAATAGATAATGTATGCTCCGCTAATTTAAAATATGAAAAAGCGCTGAGAATCATATATGCTTCTCAGCGCTTTTGTTCATGAAGGGTAGTGTATAGCCACTTATCTTTTGTAAATATTTTTGTGAGGCGGGTAATGTGTAATGCACGAGCTGGCCAAGACCAAACGCAATAAGGATAGTCCCAATCCCCACCGGTCCACCAAGCAGCCAACCGGCAATAGCTACGATAACTTCAATACCTGTCCGCACCTTCTTTAAGCTCCAGCCTGTCTTGTCCATTATAAAAAGCATTAAAGAATCCCTTGGTCCAGCGCCAAGATTCGGTGATACATAAATCCCGATCCCGATGCTCATAACTATTACCCCTAATATAAATATCACTGCCTGACCCAAGAATTCTGTCGGATTAGGCAAAAGCCAATTAAACATATCGATGAATGATCCTACAAACAAGATATTAAGCCATGTACCTAATGCAGGAATTTTTTTAGTGCTGATCATTGTAATGAAAACAATTATAATGCCTGTCAAAATAGCCCATGTACCAATGGATAACCCTAAATGATTAAAAAGACCAACGTGTAAAACATCCCAAGGTCCTATACCAAACAAGTAGCCTTTAATAGTCATCGAAATTCCTAATGACATAATCGTTATGCCCACTATAAAAAAGGCCCAACGCAAACCAAGTTCCTTCATAATTCAGTCCTACTTTCCTTTAACGAAAAAACCATTCTCAACTAAACAGTTGGAATGGAATCATTTCTAACTATATCTATTATAATCGCTTGAAGGAAGAATGCTAGTCCATTTTGGAATTGGTAATTAAAGCCGTTTTGCCATTCGTCATGTGAAGTAAGTCAGCTAGTGTCACCTTCACCTGAAGCCCTATCCTGCCTCCACTAACAATGATATAGTCATTATTTTCTGCGCTACTGTCCACAATGGTTGGAAATAACTTTTTCATTCCGATAGGAGAGCAGCCTCCTCTTATGTATCCAGTCGTCGGGAGGAGATCCTTTAGATGTAGCAGCTCCACCTTTTTCTCTCCAACCTCCCTTGCCACTCTTTTGAGATGTAACTCCTGGTCCACAGGGGTAATGCAGACATAATATTTGTTTGGTCCGGCTGTCACAAGTAGTGTTTTATACACGACAAAAACGGGGTAGCCTATTTTATTTGCTACAGTTACCCCATCCACTTGATCGCCAGTCAGCTCATATTCAATTAATTCAAATGGTATTTTTTGCTGCTCCAGCATGCGGACAGCATTGGTTTTTTGTTTTTTAGCCATTCTATTACTCCTATGCTATCTGGAAAAAGCTCGGTTGTTGATCAGAAAAGCCATACATTTTTAAATGAACCTGATAAGAATATTTGGCAATTGCCTGCTCCTTTAACCGCTTCGCTTGTAGATTTTGCAAATCATCCTCCAAAACCTTTGGTGTTTGAAAATCTACCTGCATAGAGCGATTAAACACTTCAGACTCTATATCCTTTTGTCGTTGAACCTCAATCTTGATTTGTCTATTCGCCATTTCATTTAACGTAAGCTGGGCTTGCTCTTGTCTAATTTTCGAGGTTGCACTTGCAGCGACCAATAAATGCTGTGGCGTTGCAGGTGTTTCTGCAAGTGCTTGACTGCGAACCTTTTCCAATAGTTCTATTGTCTTTTCAGGTGTCGGTCCTCCTATGCTTTGTATGGGAATACCCGGCCCCTTAATATCCATTATAGATTGCTTTTCCATTTGCTGAAACTCACGAATAGCAGCAGAAAGCTCTGGTGTGTCTTTCTCTTTTTCTTTATTCCCCAGTAAAAGTTCTTCTAAATCATTTAAAGAGGGAGTTTTTGGTAGGAAATACTCTGCGTGCCTTCTATATGCCTGACCTGCATCTTTACGTTGTACTGTCTTTATACTAGCCGTAAAGTTAGACATCCCATTGCCAGTCTCTTTAACTAAGCTCATCCTAATCACCATCCCTTCCGTACCTTATTGTTCTTTATAGTTTAACTAATTTGTCAAAATAATTAAATAACCTTTAGTCATAAGTTGATATGAGGCATAATAATCAATTAAAAATTTATGTATTTTTCTATCAATTAGTATAAAATACCTAATTTTATGAATGGAAATAAGACAGCTATAAAAAGATATAGCTGTCTGGTAATTTTCCCTTTTTTTACGCGACCATTTGACGACAAATTTCAGCACATTTACGACAAGATTCTGCACATTTCTGACAGTGTTCATGATCGTGTTTGGCACACTCTTCACCACACGCATCACAAATTTGAGCACAAAGCTTACAAATTTCCTGCACAAACGGGCTATTTCTTGTCATAGCCTGGACTGCATATGCACAAATATCTGCACATTCACGATCTAAACGTATGCAACCTGCCATCATTTTTACATGATCTTCCTTGAGACAAGCGTCATAACAATGATTGCAAGCCTCTAGGCATTCTAAACACGCCTTTATACATTCTTCATACTTTGTATTCATCATTAGTCCTCCTCAAGTTTTACGTAACTTTTATTATTTTTCCCTAACAGTTAAGATTTAAACAATAGAGCTTTCGGTCACTTAGCTTCTGATAGTTCATCCTCTGTAACCCATTTATGATTCTTAACCTCAGTATCATCGGTAGTCGAAACGTAATCAATCATGTAAACTGTCGTGTCCTCAGACGATTCAATGATAGCCTCTGCTCCGTCCATTCCATCCATGTGTTTAGCATTTAGTATCACATTAGAGCCAACTATTCCCTTGCCATCCGTAGCTTCTAATTCCTCATGTATTACCCATTTATGGTTCTCTACTTTTTTCCCATCCGTTGTAGACTCGTAAGTAACCGCATATACAGTTGTATCGAAGGCACCAACAATAGTAGCCTCTGCACCGTTCATGCCTTCCATATGATCTGCTTCTATTATGGCCTTGCTTCCTACTTCAAATTTAGGTTTCTCCGCCTCAGCCAAGCCCTCCGGAATTACTCCACCGTCGTCCATATGATCCATATGAGCATGCTCCTGCTCTGTAGTTGTGTCTTTTGCAGCTTCCTTACTATCATCACCACAGCCTGCCAGTAAAAATAATGAGCATAATCCTGTTATAGCTATCTTCTTCATCTATCTCGCTCCTCTTTATGCATCGTCTATATTAAATAGTATTTTTCTTATGTAAAGAAAACGACCGCCACTCAGCAGCCGTTTTCCTTATTACTCTATTTATCCAATTTAACGCGTTGTAAACGTAAAGCGTTCAAAACTACCGAAACAGAACTAAATGCCATGGCTGCTCCAGCAACCCATGGTGCGAGCAAACCGACTGCTGCGATTGGGATACCTAATACATTATAGGCAAATGCCCAGAATAGATTTTGCTTAATATTTCTCATTGTTTTGCGACTCATTATAATAGCATCCGCAATACTGTTTAAATCTCCGCGAATTAATGTAATATCAGCTGCCTCCATGGCTACATCTGTTCCTGTGCCAATCGCCATTCCTATATTGGCAACTGCTAATGCAGGTGCATCATTGATGCCGTCTCCAACCATCGCTACTTTTTTCCCCAAGGATTGCAGTTTTTTAATTTCCTCTGCCTTACCTTCAGGAAGCACCTCCGCTATAACATGGTCAATTCCAGCCTGTTTTCCTATTGCCGCAGCTGTTAGCTGATTATCACCTGTGATCATCATGACCTCAATGTTCATATCCTTCAATCGTTGAATTGCCTGAATGGAAGATTCCTTAATGGTGTCAGCAACAGCTATCATACCAGCGTATTTTCCATCTATACTTGCGAGCATAGCTGTCTTTCCTTGTGCCTCTAGTTCCTCCATTTGATTAAGAATGGCCGCTATTTGGACATTGTTTTGATTCATTAATTTTTTAGTCCCAACCAGTACTTCCTGATCATTGATCATTGCTTTTACACCGAAACCAGGAATTGCCTCGAAAGATGTGACTTGCTGCAGCGTTATTTCACGTCCTTTTATGCCATCCACAATCGCCTCTGCCAGAGGATGTTCAGACTGTTTTTCAGCAGCCCCGATATATGAAAGAAAGTCGAGTTCTTTTATTCCCTCTGCCACCATTACATCTGTTAGCTTTGGCTTCCCATAAGTGACTGTGCCAGTTTTATCTACAACTACCGTGTCAATATGGTGTGTCGTTTCTAAATGTTCGCCACCCTTAAACAATATTCCAAACTCTGCAGCCCGGCCAGAGCCAGCCATTATCGAAGTTGGTGTTGCAAGGCCTAACGCACATGGACAAGCTATGACGAGAACTGCTATTAACGCTTCCAGTGCTGGCGTAATTTCTCCGGGATCGACGAGGAGGAACCAAATGAGAAATGTAACAATTGCAATTCCTACTACAATGGGAACGAAAATCCCCGAGATTTTATCTGCCAAACGCTGAATAGGAGCTTTTGATCCTTGAGCGTCCTCTACTACTTTAATAATTTGAGCAAGCGCGGTGTCTCTTCCAATTTTTGTTGCCTGCATTTGAATGGATCCGTTTTTATTGATAGTTGACCCAAACAATGAAGCTCCAGGTACTTTATCAACAGGTATACTCTCTCCGGTTAGCATGGATTCATCAACTGCACTATTTCCATCTACTACTATTCCATCGACCGGAATTTTCTCCCCTGGCTTCACAAGGATCGTATCACCTACTAGCACTTCCTCAATGGGAATCATTAACTCAGAGCCATCTCTTAGTACCAATGCAGTTTTCGCTTGAAGACCCATTAATTTTTTGATGGCCTCTGATGAACGTCCCTTCGCCTTCGCTTCGAATAATTTCCCTAATAAAATAAGCGTAATCAGGACCGCACTTGTTTCAAAGTAAAGCTGAGCCGAATGGTGTTCACCGACCGTTATAATAGCTTGATAAACACTATAAAAATAAGCCGCCGATGTACCTAACACGACAAGGACATCCATATTAGCACTACCATTTTTCAATGCTTTGTAAGCACTAATATAAAACTGTCCCCCAATGATAAATTGAACAGGTGTTGCTAGTGCCATTTGCACCCACGGATTCATCAAAAATTCAGGTACATATAGAAACGTTGTAAAAGAAAAATGACCGACCATCGTCCATAGAAGTGGTAAGGAAAAGATCGCTGCAATAATAAACTTTGTCTTTTGCTTCTTGATTGCTTCCTCTCGGTAGTCAACCGTCTCTTTATCCTGAGATTTTATAATTGCCCCATACCCTAGCTTTTCTACCTTTTCGATAATGTCATTTACCGTAAGATTGGAAGGGTTAAATTCTACAGTTGCTCGCTCCAGCGCTAGGTTCACATTGGCAGAGCTTACACCTTCTAATCTATTTAAACCTTTTTCAATACGGGCTGAGCATGCTGCACAAGTCATGCCGGTAATAGCAAATTCTTTTTTTTCTTTCACCACACCATAACCAAGTGCCTCAATTTTTTTCTCAAAGTCTTCCTCTGTCACTTTCTCCGGGTCATATTTAATGACAGATTTCTCTAGTGCCAAATTAACATTAGCTTCTTCTACACCGTCCATTTTGTTAATAACCTTTTCAATTCTCGCGGAGCATGCTGCACAGGTCATACCTGTTATCTTGTAGCTGGTCTGCTTTATGTTGTTATCCATTTTCATTACCTCTCCTCACATACGGCTAGGGGGTATATTCAGATTAAATAAAGAGAGTGCTAATTAGCACCCTATCTATTATTGAACGTCGTAGCCTTGCTCATCGATCGCATCTTTAATTTTAGCTAGAGTAACTTTATCTTCTTCATAGGAAACATCTACTTTGCCCGATTCCAAATAGACTTTTACTTGCTCTACGCCATCAAGATTACCTACACTCGTTTCTACTGACTTAACGCAATGTCCACATGACATACCTTTAACTTCTAATGTAACTTGATTTAACATTTCCATTCCTCCTATTTTCTCATTAGTTTTTGAATCGTCACAAGTAATTCATCTAATACTTCTTCATCGCCTTCTGCTAGCCTTTCAGCTACGCAGCCTTTTAAATGCCCTTGCAAAAGAACTTTAGCGACGCTATTTAAAGCCGACTGAGTTGCCGACAGCTGAGTGATAATATCATCACAATAGATATCCTTCTCAACCATTCCTTTAATACCCCGGATTTGACCTTCCACCCGATTCAGTCTATTGGTTAAATCTTTTTTTACATGCTCAGGATGGTGACTTTTCCTACAGGACAAATCAGTTGGTAATATTATATTTTCCTCTATTACATTGTCCAAGTAACCAACCTCCTATTCTTATTTACAGTATATGATACCCTTTGGGGGTATGCAAATGAAATGATTTGAAATTTTCGAGAATAATAAATTCAAGTCGGATGAATAAAATGAAATAGAATAGTTCATGCTTCTAAAAAAGAAAAAGGAGAACAAAATGATAAACTTAAACGATTTTTATGTAGACATCCTTAATGACCTAGTAAGACAATTTAATGAACTCATACCTGAAAATGCACCTTATTCCTATTCCTCACAAGATGTTATTGAATTACTTATCATTCGTGAACATGTAAATAGCGAACTAAAATGAATAGACCTTGAAGAAGGTCTTTTTTGTGTTTTAATGAGCATTTTCTTTGTACAAAAAATGAGCTGGTCAAATATGATCCAACTCATCTTTTGTAGTTATTTATCGAATTTTATACCTTTTAATAAATCCGCAAATGCATTATTAATCGGTTCTTCTTCTTTATTTTGTTTTTTCAAGTACTGCTGCACTGATTTTTTATCTACTTTACCGCCGCCTTCTTTTTTGCGACGAGCTTCAAAAGCAGATAGCTTCTCACGGTGACCACATTTACATACGAAGATTTGACCATCGCCTTCCCCGCGAAGCTCTAACTTTTTCTTACATTGTGGGCAACGAGCGTTAGTCACGCGTGCCACATTTTTACGGTGACCACATTCCCGATCTTGGCACACAAGCATTTTACCTTTTTTGCCGTTCACTTCAAGCATAGGTTTTCCACAGTCAGGACAAGTTTTAGTGGATATATTGTCGTGCTTATATTTTTTATTACTGCCTTTAATATCAGAAACGATTTCTTTCGTATAGTTCTTCATTTCGGCTATGAAAACTTCTTTTTTCAATTTCCCTTTAGCGATTGCTTCCAGCTTTTGCTCCCACTCACCAGTTAACGTCGGAGATTTTAACTCTTCAGGTACTAGGTCAAGCAGCTGACGGCCTTTTGATGTAATATGAATATCTTTCCCACGCTTCTCAATTAAAAATGAGTTGAATAGCTTATCAATGATATCCGCACGAGTTGCAACTGTCCCTAGTCCACCGGTGGATTTTAACGTGTCCGCGAGCTGTTTATCCTGCGTTTCCATATATTTTGTAGGGTTTTCCATTGCAGTTAGTAACGTAGCTTCATTGAAACGTGCAGGTGGTTTTGTTTGACCCGACGTTTGAGCTATTAACTTAACATGTAAAGAATCTCCCTTTTCGATTCGTGGTAAAATCTGTTCCTTTAAATCCTCCGTTGACTCATCTTCCATATGATTTTGATAAACTTCTTTCCAACCACTCACTAATATCGTTTTTCCTCTAGCAACAAAGTTCTCGTCACCAATTTTCGCACGCAACGTTAATTGTTCGTACTCAAATGCAGGGAACATCACCGCTAGGAAACGTTTTACAACTAAATCATAAATTTTACGTTCCTTATCATTGAAGGCAGAGAAGTTTACATAACCTTCCGTTGGTATAATTGCATGGTGATCCGATACCTTGCTGTCATCTACAAATGATTTAGAGGCCTTTATAGGCTTGCTTAAAATTTTATTTGCTAATGGTCGATACTCACCCACCGCGCAGGCTTTCAAACGTTCTGGGAGAGTGCTCACAATATCGGATGAGATAAAACGTGAATCTGTACGTGGATAAGTTAATACCTTGTGTTGCTCATACAGCTTTTGCATGATATTCAACGTATCTTTTGCAGAGTAGCCAAAGATTTTATTGGCATCACGTTGCAGCTCAGTTAAATCATACAGGCCAGGGGCGAATGACTTCTTCGGCTTTTTCTCAATTTCTGTTACGGTAGCGTTACCTTTACCAAGCTTTTTCACGATCACGTCTACTTTTTCTTTTTCAAAGCTACGACCATTTCCTTTTGCATCCTGCCAAGTAAGCTTTAAATTATCTACTGTTTGTGCTTCAATTCCATAGTAGGTTTGCGCTTTGAAATGCTTGATCTCATCCTCACGTTTTGCAATAATCGCCACTACTGGAGTCTGAACTCGTCCACAATTAAGCTGTGCATTAAATTTGGTAGATAGTGCACGGCTGGCATTAAGCCCAATGTACCAATCTGCCTCAGAACGGGCTACTGCAGAAGCATAAAGATTTTCATATGCTTTACCTGGTTTTAAGTTTGCAAAGCCATCCTTGATCGCTTTATCTGTTACGGATGAAATCCAAAGACGTTTAACCGGCTTATTCACCTTTGCTTTAGCGATAATCCAGCGCGCAACTAGCTCACCTTCTCGTCCAGCATCGGTAGCAATAATAATCTCATTAATATCACCACGTGTAAGCTGTGATTTAACAGCATTATATTGTTTACCTGATTGTTTAATCACAGTCAGTTTAAGGTTTTCTGGTAACATCGGTAAATCTTCTAAATTCCATGTTTTATATTTAACATCATAGCTTTCTGGGTCTGCTAATGTTACGAGGTGCCCTAGAGCCCAAGTCACTACATAATCTTTACCCTCTATATAGCCATTTCCTTTTTTATCACATTTAAGTACTCTTGCAATATCTCTTGCCACAGATGGTTTTTCTGCTAATACTAAGCGTTTTGCCATTCCAAACATCCTTTCGTAAATCCCTATGAATAATATAGCATAGGTTTTCGCTAGATTCAGTTAGCAGCGCTAGAGTTACTTGGTTTTATCACCGTTCGGAGGGGGTTATCACCGTTCGGAGCCGTTTTATCACCGCTTATCGAGATTTATCACCGTTCACAGTAGTTTTATCACCACTTAGCTTAAACTAACCCACAATAAAGGGATAATCTACCCTACACAGGTTGATTATCCCTTTTGATTAAACTAGCTTTTGTCCACAGTTCGGACAGAAATTGGCACCTGTTGTTTTTTGTCCGCAGTTTGGACAGAAGTTTGGCATTTGACCATTGCTTGAGCTTCCACTGCTCGATTGGTTATTTTGTGATGAAGACTGGCTTTGACCTTGGCTCGAGTTACTTTGGTTCATGTTTTTCATCATTTCATTTGCCATGTTCATACCCATCATCATTCCTGCCATGTCTGAAGCCGTGCCTGATCCAGAAAGCTTTCCAGAGGCCATTGCATCTGTAACAGAAACCTGCTGATATTTAGAGAGATCTCCAATCATGCCATGAGAAGCATTTTTGGTAATCATATCTTGAATCTCCTTAGGATAATTGAAGCTCATAATATGGAAGCCAGTGATTTTCATCCCCATATCCATGATTTGCATGTCTAAATCGTCTTTAATACCGCTAGCTATATCTGAGGCATTAGCCTGAAGGTTGAACATATCCTTGCCTTCTTTGCTAATCCATTTCATTAATAGCTGATCTAAAACAGAGGTAATACGAATTTTAATATCCTCTACTAGATAGCTTGTGCGAACGCCAGCAATCTTGTCGATTAGGGCCATGTAGTCATTTACTTTAAAGTTGAATGTTCCGTTCGCTCGAATAGGCATTCCACCTGGCATCTGAGGCGTTGGAATATTAATTGGATTCTGTGTTCCCCATTTTACAGTAAATTCCTTCGTATTGACGAAAAGAACCTCCACGCGCATCCCACTATTAAATCCAAATCTAAACCCTTTTAATGTAGAAAGAAACGGTATGATTTGAGACTCAATATCATATTCGCCGTCGTCCTCGAAGACTCCTTCGATGCGTCCGCCATTGAAAAACACAGCGTCCTGACCAGGGCGAATGATTAGCTTACTCCCTTTCTTAATTTCTTCATTGCTCCACTTCCAAAAAATCATATCTTCTCTGAATTCTCGCCATTCCACCACATCTGAAAATTGATTTCTAAAAAAAGACATATCCTCATTCCCTTCATGATTAAGAAAGCTTTAAGCGTTAAAATTTCCCGCTGCTTCCGCTAAATGATCTACCACCACTTGTAACACCGCCACCACTGCTTCCTCCGCCATTATTATTGTTCGTAGGCTTCTTTACTTTGGAAACCGTTTGATTGACGAAGACATCACGCTTACTGTTTATTCTTGAATTATTTTCTTCAAAGTAGGTTCTACTATTTACTGTTACCCTACCTCCCGAGTTAAATGCCATCAGCCCAACAATTATACCTCCAAGAGCTAGAGAAGCTCCAAGCTGGAACCACCATTTGAAAAGGATACTTTCAGGATTTACACCAGGATTATATTCCATATATTTATCCGCGGTAAGGATAAAATTACTAAATGCATCGTAATAGCTTCCTGCAGATAACTCAGGCGTAATTTTATCTCTGAGTAGGTCCATTCTTTGATTATCAAGGTATTCCTCAGCTTTATCGAAGCCCCTCAATACAACATCTCTATTGACCATATCTATGCCTACTATGGCAGCACTGCCATTGTGCTTACCGTAGCCAATTCCTGTACGATCTGCAAAGTCTTCTACGTAATTATCTAGTCCCTTATCATCTGCTCCATTAGTTGTAAGAAATACAAAATCTGTTTCGTTTTTCTCGCTATATTCGGATGATAGCTTCTCTAATGCGTCTATTTCGCTAGCAGTCAATAGCCCCGCCTCATCAAAAACGCGTTGCTTTGTGTCGGCTGCTTCGGTTAGTCCTATAGGAAGCAATAAAAGGAATAGTGCAATGAATAAAATAGAATACTTTTTCACCATAGAACACCACCAACTGCAAAGGAAATGCCCTTCAGTATAATAAAGGACGCGGCAGCTATACCACCAAACCAGCCAGCAACCTTGCCCATACTAAGCGGTGGCTTTCCTACTACTTTTCCTGTCTGGCCATTCATAGCAAAAATATGCTCTTTATTGCCAAAATCATAATAAACCATCCAAACTGGCAAAAGGACATAGTGTGCCGTTTTCTTATTTGTATTAATTTGTTTATTTTTATATTGAACAGAGGAGTAACCAGCGACTGTAGAGCTAATGTAATTGTCTATGTACGGCTGTACCTTCGTTTTAACTCTAGAGAATAGTTCCTGGTCTGTATAGTTGTATTTCTCCGCTATATAGCCTGCTAAATAAGGAGTTTTAAAATCCTTTAAATTGCTGTAATCATACGGCTCCAGCTTATCCATTAGCTCATCGTCCAGCTTTTCAGATGCATCAACAGGTACCTTTACATACCTAAGATCTAAATCTCGATATACATCATAGAACTTAGTTTCCGTATAAATATAGTCACCTCTTGTATAGGTTCTCACCTTTGTACCAACTGCATCGACTTTTGCCTTTGTATCTAAATCATACAGCCAAAAGGGCACATAGATCCCGGTGATTCCTTTTACTCTGTCCGCAGTCATAAATCCAGCAGGTGTTAGCCGACCGTTCTTACACCATTTACGAAATGCTTCCATCGCCTGTTCCTTATTAATGGTAAAGGGAATAACCTTAGCAGGAGCAAGATCACCGGACAATCTGTCCCCTAATACTACAGCCGCTCCACAAAAACTGCAGCTAGTGGCTGTCGTATCTGCCTCCGTGATAATAACAGCTCCACAGTTGTTGCAATTGTATTGCTTTGCTTCGTCCTCCTCAAATGTCGTCGTAATATATTCATCTGAGAAGTCCTCTATGTTATCCTTTCTACCACAGCTATTACAGGACAACATACCTGAAGTGCTGTCAAATTCCATATCAGATCCACAGTTTGGACATTTATAATGGATAACCATCTTTTCGCTCCTCGCCTTTTCGTACTATTTTTTAAATAGGCTGCAGCGTATGCCACAGCCTATTTATTATGTCTACTCTATTCTTCTTTCGTTTGTAGCTGTTCCTTTAAAGCTGCCAGCTCATCATCTACGTTTAATTGAGCCTTCAGTGCAGAAAGTTCGTTTTCCACATTTGAATCTGTATCATACTTAGAAGCAAGATCCTCAATGTTTTCACCTGTGCCTTTGTTTAGCTCAGCCATTGCATTTGCTTCATCTAGCTCCTGGTTTATTCTAGCTTCCATTTTATCAAATGCAGACATTGAACGAGTTGCCCCTCCTACGGAAGTTGCAAATTCGTTGACCCTCTTCTGAGTCTTGGCTACAGAAGCTTTTCCTTTAAGAATGGATCTTCTAGATTCCAGTTCTCCAATATCCTCTACTAGCTTATCGTGCATTTGTCTCATTTGAACCGTATTCGCGGAGGCTAATTCTTTTGCCGTTTTTAAATCGGTTTCCTTCGCCGTGCATTCTGCCTTTTTGCTCAGGAATTTCCTTGCATCCTCTTCATTACCTGCTTCTAATGCCTTTATTGCATACTTTTGCATATTTGCGATATCTTTTTGACACTCCTCTAGCTCGCGTGTCGCACGTTTTTCAGCAGCCATAATTGTTGCTGTTTCAGATTTTACTTTACCAAGATCTCTATTTAGGTCGCGTAAGTATTGGTCAATCATTTTTTCTGGATCCTCTGCCTTATCCAATAAAGCATTGATGTTACTCGACATAATGTCACGGAATCTTCTTAAAATTTCCATTACGCACTCTCCCTTATCGTTTTATATTATAGTTTAACAATTGGATATAACTCCTACAACTGTAAGGGATTTCTGTTCTTATCACCATTTTAAATTGGAGCTATTTTAAGCTACCTTACCTATGAGTTATATCTTTTATACGAGAAAATGCAACCAAAGGTTTCATCCTATTTACAAATATAAAAAACCACTGAAGTTAAAAGTAACTTCAGTGGTTGAGAATTTTTTTACCTATTAGTAAGTAGTCCAACCGCCATCAGCTGTTACTACTACACCATTGATGAAGCTAGCATCTTCAGAGCCTAAGAAGATAGCAAGTTTTGCGATTTCTTCAGGTTGTCCAGCACGTGGGTTTAATGGCATACCTAGCTGTTGTTTTCCAGCTCCGTATGGGCTCACGTTGTTCATAGTGGAAGAGATATTTGTTATTACTGCACCTGGTGCAATTCCGTTACAACGGATTCCTTTGTCAGCAAACATGAATGCTGTGTTTTTAGTTAAACCAACAACTGCATGCTTAGAAGCTGTATAAGCTGCCCCAGCACGTCCTCCATAAAGACCACCAGCAGAAATGTTGTTAACAATTACACCGCTTCCTTGTTTTAAGAAAAGGTCAGTTGCAATACGCATTGTTTTCATTGTTGCTGTAGTATTCACTGCAAATACCATATCCCAGCGTGCATCTGAAATTTCATTTACTGGCTCCATGCCATCCATAATTCCAGCGTTATTTACAAGGATATCTAGCTTGCCATACGTTTTAACCGTTTCATCAAATAAACGAGTAAGATCGTCATCCTTAGTTACATTTGTGTCAATTGCAAATGCAGTTCCACCATTAGCTATGATTGCTTCTGCAACCGCTTTCGCACCTTCTAAATTCATGTCCGATACGACAACTTTTGCACCTTCTGCTGCATAGCCTTCTGCGATTGCTTTACCCATACCGGATGCTGCTCCAGTTACGATAGCTACTTTGTCTTGTAATTTCATGATTTTTTCCTCCTTTAAGGATATTTTATTGTACACCTGTTCATTTAAAATTATACTTAATCTAACTACTTTTCACAAACAACACAAAATCTAAAAATGTACATTATAGGACGAAATCCAAAAATATGTTTATTATCATTTGGAGGAAAATAATGAAAACTGATTTACGGATTATAAAAACACAAGAAAGCCTGCGAAATGCACTTCTAATACTACTTAAAACTAAACCGTTAGAATCCATTAATATTGCTGAGCTTTGTCGGTGTGCCAAAATTAATAGAGGCACCTTTTACCTTCACTATCAAAATGTACATGGTGTTTTTGAAAGCTATTTCGAGGAAATCATAGATGACTTAAGAAAGTCTTATGAAGAGCCATATCATCAAACTGACTTTAATATACAAAATTTAAAATCCGATATGATTATTATCTTTCATCACGTAAAAAGGTATGAAGGGTTTTACCAAATCATTTTTGATGAAGCCAATCCTGTTAAGTACTATTACAAGTTATTTCACGCGATCCGAAAAATGATGAAGGAAATGACGATGAATTCTATCGACTACCTTCCAGATGAAAAAATGGAGTATTTTGTTAGCTACCAAACCAACGCCATTATGGGTATTTTAGTGGAATGGCATAGCAAACAATTTGCTACCTCTCCTGACGAGCTAAACGAGTATCTCTACTCTTTTTCCAATTCACTCAACTGGTTCCCGAATAAGCAAGGGGATGCAAACTAATTCATGCATGGGCTAAGAATTGGGAAAAAATCGTTAAGCCACGATAAATTTTGGCCAACAGTGATAAACCTCGCAACGCTCCATATAAAAAACGTCTGAGCGATAAACTCAGACGTTTTTTTATAAAATAATGAGTAGCCAAATATAGAGACCTACCAGCGTTATAAAAAGGGTTGGTACAGTAAGAATGATTCCTACTTTAAAGTATGTGCCCCAGGAAACTTTTACTCCTTTTCTTGAAAGCACATGCAGCCATATTAATGTGGCAAGCGACCCAATCGGAGTAATTTTCGGTCCAAGATCGGAGCCTATAACGTTAGCATAAATTAGAGCCTCACGCATAATTCCAGTTGTGGACGTTTCCGCAATGGCTAACGCATCAATCATGACCGTCGGAAGATTATTCATTACTGAAGAAAGTATAGCAGCTATAAAGCCCATCGATATTGTTCCAACGAAAAGACCCTGGTCTGCTGCCAATTGGATCACATCCGCTAAGATCGAAGTCATCCCGACGTTTTGTAGTCCATAAACAACGACGTACATTCCAATTGAAAAGAAAACAATATTCCAAGGTGCTCCCTTAATAATTTTACCGGTTTCAATTGAAGGGCTTCTTCTAGCCATAATTAAGAAGAAAATCGAAATAACTCCCACTACAAAGGAAACAGGTACTCCAATAAATTCGCTAGAGAAGTAGCCTATCAGTAAGATCGCTAATACATACCAGGATAGCTTGAACATTTTCACATCTTTTACTGCTTCCATCGGACTCTTCAAATCAGCGGTGTCATAATTTTTGGGAATACTTTTTCGGAAGAATAAATAAAGCACGAGGATACTAGCTACCAATGAAAATAAGTTAGGCACAATCATTCTGGATGCATACTCTACAAATCCAATTCCGAAAAAGTCAGCAGATACAATGTTGACTAGATTACTTATGACAAATGGAAGTGACGTAGTATCTGCGATAAATCCGCTCGCCATGATAAACGGAAAAACCATTTTTTCATTGAAGTTCAAGTTGCGTACCATCGCTAGAACAATTGGAGTTAAAATTAGTGCAGCTCCGTCATTGGCAAACAAAGCGGAAACTACCGCACCTAAAACAGTTACAAATATAAACATACGGACTCCATTACCTTTTGCAGCTCTCGCTACATGGAGTGCAGACCATTCAAAGAATCCTATTTCATCTAAGATTAAAGAAATGATGATGATTCCTATAAAGGCAAGAGTCGCATTCCATACGATACTTGTCACATCGAGTACATCCTGTAAATCAACTACTCCAACTAGAAGGGCTACTACCGCCCCCCCGCATGCAGACCAGCCGATGGACAAATTTCTAGGCTGTAAAATAACTAATGCGAGAGTGATAATAAAAATGATAATTGCTAATACAGTTGAAACCATAAAAACCCTCCACTACGAACGAATCAAATAATATTACTATAATCGGTTGAGTGGATATAGTAAATAGGTGTTTGCTAAAGTTAAATTAAAATTTAGAGCAAGAATGAGAATGTTTATAAAATATATCTCACTTGTAAATAAGACTCTCCTAAAGGAAAGCTGATTAACCACATTGGATATTTATTTAATTTAAATATAGGGCTATAAACAACTGGGATTTGTATGTGCTTTAGAGAAAGTCATATGGAGGAGGAATATAAAGATGGCAAACCATGAGAACGAAGAAATTCTAACAGGAGGAAACGTCACGAATGTTTATCGTTCGGGAGATAGTGTTCGTAGAGAATTAAAGCCTTATAGCCATAAAATTCACAAGTTATTAAAGCATTTAGAGAACAAAGGTTACAGTTATGCACCAAAGTTTTTAGGAATCGATGAAAAAGGAAGAGAAATATTATCTTTTATAGAAGGTGAAGCTGGCAACTATCCTTTAAAAGAATACATGTGGTCTAATGACGTTTTAGAGGAAATAGCGAAGATGCTCCGACTTTATCACGATTGTGTGAATGACTTTTCAATTGAAGAAGGTTGGAGTTCAATAGATAATACCCCAAAGCCATTTGAAGTAATCTGCCATAATGATTTTGCAATCTACAACATTATATTTAATCGCAAGAGACCAGTAGGCATTATTGATTTTGATGTAGCTGCTCCTGGTCCAAAATTGTGGGATATAGCCTATACTCTTTATACTTGCGTCCCTCTAAGTAGAGTATATCATTCTGAAACAGGTGAAGCTGTTGCTTATAACTCCTTACAGCATGCCAGCCGTATAAAACAAAGAGTTAAATTGTTTTTTGAATCCTACGGTGGAGAGTTAGATGAGGGATATTTGGAGATGGTATTGCTACGGTTAGAAGGTTTGTGTAAAACCATTCAAAGAAAAGCCAATGAAGGTGACATTGCTTTTCAAAAGATGATAGATGAAGGCCATGTTGAGCATTATCAAAACGATATAACATTTATTCGTGAACATGGACATGAGTGGGCTCAAGGAGAGCTTTGGGATGAGTTAAAAATTCCTTTCCAAAATGAATAGACAGAAAAAATGAGCCTGGAACAAATTCTCCAAGCTCATTTGACTATTGTTTTTCATTTTATCTGAATCGATGCGGAGCCCTTTAAATAATTTGGATAAGCATAAAACGGCAGCTTTATTGGGTTGATCATATTCCCTTCTAGCTGAATTTCGGCATATTGGTATTCTTCGTAATGCCAACTTGATTGAGAAGTTATATCTACTATGTCTCCATTAGCGTTCTCTCCCTGTGAGAACAATGAATAAGTATGTTTTTCTTTCATCGGTTTATATCTCAGCTCCAAACCTTCCGATACAATTTTCGTAACTTCTATTTTTTCAAAAGATGGCTGATTTAAAACTTCCTTTTTATCAAAATCAATCAATAGGTAGCTTTCCTCTTTCGGCAGTACCTGCACCTTATCAAACTTTAAATATAGCTCCTTTGGCTCCTTAAAATAGTTACTTTGCAGAAAATAAGTCTTCTCTATATCTTCAACTCCGCCAAAGCCGGTGGCACCATTTCTTATAGAGCTCCATTCTTCTCCTTTTTCATCCTCCAGTCGTAAGTCCTCAAATTGAAGAAATAACATATCGTTGCCTTCGTCAAAGCGCATCGTAAGAGCTACTCGAAGTGGGTAAACTTTTATTTCTTTTATGAAGACTCTCTGCCTATCTATCACTACTTCCTTATTTACCTCATATACTTTACCGCTCATTAAATCATTTTTAATCGTAAATGGAACTTCAAAGTTTGTATTGTTTCCTCCTTCTTCTATATCAAAATTAATTGTAAAATTTTTTGTATCAAATTTCTCTATCTCACTAAAGGTAAAACTAAATTTGTCTACTTTTCGATTATCTTCTTTTTGATTGGGAGAATTGTAACTTATTGAACCGGTTAGTTCTTTATCACCATTAAATAACTTTATATCGGTATATTCTATATTTTCTATCGACCTGGATGCCTCGAGCGTATAAAAAATCTCCGCTCCAGTCTCGTCTATAATTACTCCATCTAACGTGAAAGTAATATGATCCTTCGTCTGACTAATACCAACTGGCTCATAGTATTGGTTTTCGATGATTGCTTCAAGACCTTTATCAAACTCAGGCTGAAGTACATGAACAAATCGTTCTAGTCCTGGGATTGATGCTACTGCACTTGCAAAGGCAGGTGAAACACGTATAGAAGTCACAAATGAAATCATCAGTATTGCTGCCACTGCAAGCGCCCAAATCGTTTGTTTCTGTTTACGCTTTTTTGCCTTTGCTTTTCGCAGACCATCTAGAATGGCATTATCTATTGATTCATCAGGGATAGTAATCTCCTCTAACCGTTTCTTCGATTTGTTTATCATCTCTTCCTCTCGCTCATACATGATCGGTCCCTCCTTTCTCCGTCAGAAAATCCCTTAATGATTTAAGTGCTTTATGGAGCCTCGATTTTACAGTACCTTCAGGTATACTTTCTATTTCAGCAATTTCTTTAATCTTAGAGTCTTGATAGTATTTCATATAAATGAGCTGCTGTTCCTTCTCTGACAAGGTCGAGATTGCTTCCTCTATGTCTAAGTAGGAGCTATTCTCGTCATACCTTTGCTCCTGAAGAAAATCGCTAGACAGGAATCGTTTGTTTTTCTTTAACTGTGTTTGGCAGTAATTAATCATGATTCGGACCAGCCAGGTTTTTATATAGTTTGGTTCCTTTACGGTATGTATTTTTTGATAGGCTCGAAACGTGACTTCCTGCATTGCCTCTATCGCATCATGCTCGTTTTTTAAAAAAGCATATGCTGTACGATAAAGAGCAGCCTTATGCTTCTGCATTAATTGCAAAAAAGCCTGCTCATCTCTTTGTATCGCTTTCTTTGCAATTTCTAACTCCTCCACATGGACACCCCTTTTTAGCTTTCTTCTATACATTAGACACACGAACACAGAAAAAGTTCATCGAAAACATTATTTTTTTCTGAAAATTAGCTGAGTAGGTAAATGAAAATGAGCATAAAAAAAGACTATAAACAACTTTGAAAGATTGTTTACAGTCTAGGTCTGTCTTCCCCATTACTAGAGCATAGGGAAAGCAATTAATTTATTCGAATCGTTGCCTCTTTTGTTAGGCTGTTGCTCATATCTGCATATAAAACAAATACGCGAGCAAGTTCCTTTAATCGAGCATGGACATCTTTATCAATGATTTTGTTGTTTTCATCAAAGTGACTCGTTTGCGTGTACACGTAGTTTGGAGTAACTAAGCATTTAAAATAATCTAGAATAGGCTTCAACTGGTTTTCTACCACTAGATGATGCTGGAATGTACCTCCGTTAGCTACGATGGAAACCGGCTTGTAACGCATAGATTTTGGATGCAAGAAGTCGAAGGTATTTTTTAATACGCCTGGAATAGATCCTTGAAAAATAGGCGTCGCAAAAATAAACCCGTCTGCTTGATCAAATTTACTAACCAATAGCTTCATGTCATCGTTATATTGTTGAAATGGTCGCCCGTCCACAAATTGATGCTCATAATTAGAAAGCTTGATGATTTCCAATGTATAGTCTTTATTGATTTCTTCTATATATTCTTTCACTTGTTCTAGTAATACACCTGTTTTTGTTCCGATAATTGTTCCGTCCACCAATAGAATTTTCACCTTAACAGAACCTCCTTTTTCCGTTCTTATTATATCAAAAAAATAGCTCCATTTTAGTAGAAAAGTTCCTGTTTGATGAAGTTCATCCTTTTGACTGAAATAGCTCCCTTCTGGGCTACACCCAGTTTTATCCCTGTAAATACGGGATTACCTAGTTTAATGCAGTATATGCACTTCTTGCATGAACGACAATAGCATCTTTCTTACTAATTCTTTTTTTCCTTATCTACAAAAATACCTTCTCTTTTCTCCCAATTAAAAAGGTCTTCTCTAGAAATAGGCTGCTCTTCCTTCACTTCGATTTGTTTAGCATTTAAAATATCTATGTTTTGATAAATATTCACCTTATTCCTCTGACCATGAAGGGCGTAATGATACATAGCAAAGGCAAGCTGGTGTCCTTCGACTGCCCTCATCTTTTTAAAGGGACCTGTCAGCACTGGGTTGAACACTTTAAATAAACCTTCGGATAGACGTTCGCCTAATCTGAATTCCTCTCTCCCACCGATTATTAGAGATGGCTTAAAAATGGAGAGACTCGGCATATTTAGTGCTATTAACTCTTCCTCTAGTTTGCCCTTTACCTGACTATAGAAAAAAGGAGACTTTTTGTTTGATCCAACCGCAGAAATTACATGAAAATTAGGTATACCTCTCTTTTTTGCTAGGGAAGCAATTTGTAGAGGGTACTCAAAATCCACTTTTTGAAAATTTTCTTTCGACTTAGCTTTTTTTATCGTAGTCCCTAAACAACAAAACAAGTCATCTGCAATTTCTAGATCCTTTTCCTCCAGTTGCTCAAAATCCTTTACCCTTACGTCAAGCTTTGGATGATTAAAATCAGGTTTCCTTCTAGCAATAATTGAAATTGCTGTATATTCATCACTCTCACAGAGCTGCTTTACTAAAAATTGACCTGTAAAGCCCGTCGCTCCAACTACTATAGCTGTTCTTTTAGTCACTTTTATACCTCCTCTTAAATGTAGTCATCACTTTCCTAGCCAAATTGTCATATCCCCCTGCCCGTCCCCATACAATAGAAGGAATATGTCTGAAAGGAAGATGATGAAATTTGAAACTTGCTTATTTATTAAACACGCTGCCTCATCGTGGATTGTATCCTGCCGATCGTGCAAATAGCCTTCTTTCTGCAATGAAGATGAAGGAAAACAAAGTTTTTGTTCCTTCTACTAATACAAGCCTCATTTACTACTTAGAAAAAAAGCAGATTAAACCTTTCTTGTATAAAACAAATGCTCAATTAGTAGCAGAGATGGACTCCTTCCAGCCGGATTGTATCATTCACGATAGTGGTAATTCTGAGAAAGACCTCATTAAAAGATTAAAAAAGGATAACCGATGCCTGGTTCATTTTGATGATCATGGAGATGGCGGATTACTCGCTGATATTGTCTTTCAGGCACTCTATGAAACTCCTAAAGAAGTTTCCAAGGAGAATTATGTATATGGGCCAACTGGCTACATTCCTGTACACAAGATCGTTTATAAAAATAATAACATGCCGGACTTGCCTCCGCATATAGTGGTCGCTTTTCCACATGAGGATCCCGAAAACTTAACGTACCGAACACTTCGGCATCTAGTACAGCTCCATATTCCATTGCGCATCAGTGTACTTGTGAATGATCAATATAAGCATGATGTAACGGAGCTAAAACGTTTCGCTCTCACAAGGAAATCTATCGGCATTATTAAAACGAATGAACCGGAAATTTATATTCCATTAAGCGATATCGTGATTAGCTCGGGATCCTATGTGCCTTATTTAGTTTCACAATTCCAGGTACCATGTATTGTCCTATGTGCGCATGAGGAAGAGGTTAACTACGGTTTTCCTACTGAGAAGCATGGTTTTACAAATCTGGGACTCGGAAGAAAGATAAAACAATCCTACTTGCAAAATGCAATAATGGAAATCATTCTCCACGAGAATCGCAAAAATGCCTACAAATATAAACAAAAGCAACTAGATTTTAGCAATCACCTTACAGATGTAGTGGAACTCATAGAACAATTGATAGTCTCCAAAAAAGAGGAAGAAGAAATTGCGCATTAAGTTAATTTTTGTGCTACAATGGAGCAAAAAGCTGAAGGTGAACATTCATGACAAAACAACAGCTGCAGACACAAATCGCTGAGTTAAAAATGGACTATATTCGATTACAAGGTGACATGGAAAAGCTTGAATCAAATGGACACCCTACTCAAGTCGAGAATGCTGAGCGTAGACTAGCACAAATGGAAGAAGACCTTGCTAAACTAAACAAACAGCTCGCTGAACTGTAAAACGTATTTTTCTGTTTGCAGATAGGGGAAAGAGACGTATGGAAACCCGTCCTTTGGTAGGGTTGGAGTATGTTAACTGCCCCGTCTGTAATCTTTGCGATGCTTTTTTAAGCAAAGATACAGAGAAAATTATCGTTTTATCAGTTTTGCGAGCTTTCTTTTTGGAGGAAAAAATCATATGTTAAACGTAGTAAATTTGGGACATACATTCGGTGATCGTACATTATTTAAAGAGGTTTCATTTCGCTTAGTTGAGGGCGAACACGTAGGGCTAGTTGGGGCAAATGGTGTTGGAAAATCAACATTGATGAGCATTTTAACGGGAGAGATTATATATGACGAGGGTCGAGTAGAATGGCTTCCAGGTACGCATTATGGATATTTAGATCAGCATACACGCTTACAGCCAGGGCGTTCCATGTTCGATACACTTCGTGATGCCTTCTTACCTCTTTATAAAAAGGAAGAAGAGCTTAACGAGATTATTGGAAAAATGGGTGATGCTACACCTGAAGAGCTTGAAGTGTTACTCGAACAAATGGCAGAAATTCAAGATGCACTGGATGCTGGAGACTTCTATTCACTAGATATGAAAATCGAAGAGGTTGCTAGAGGACTTGGTCTAGATGCAATCGGACTAGACCGTCCAGTAGAGGCATTATCCGGTGGTCAGCGTACAAAGGTTTTACTTGCCAAGCTTTTATTGGAAAAGCCAAAAGTTCTTTTACTAGATGAGCCTACTAACTATTTAGATGAAGAGCATGTAAATTGGTTATCCAACTATCTTAAAAACTATCCACATGCATTCTTATTAATTTCTCATGATACAGAATTCATGAATGGAATTGTAGATGTCATTTTCCATTTAGAATTCTCGAAGCTTACACGCTACACAGCTTCCTATGAAAAATTCTTAGAGCTTGCGGAGCTAAATAAAAGACAGCATCTAGACGCTTATGAAAAACAACAGGATTTCATCAAAAAACAAGAGGAATTCATCGCTAAAAATAAAGCGCGCTACTCTACAACTGGACGAGCTAAGTCTCGCCAAAAACAATTGGATCGCATTGAGCGTATTGACCGTCCTGAAACTGCAGCGAAGCCAGAGTTCGGCTTTAAGGAGTCTCGTAGCTCTGGGCGTTATGTCATTGAAGCGGAGCATTTAGAGATTGGTTACGACAAGGCACTTCTTCCCCCTTTAACGTTTACGATAGAGCGCGGAGAGAAAATTGCCCTTGTAGGGATGAATGGTATTGGTAAATCTACCTTACTAAAAACCATGCTAGGGAAAATCCCTCCAATTGGTGGAAAAGTAATCCGAGGCGACTTCCTCTTCCCTTCTTACTTTGAACAAGAAGTAAAAGCTGGTAACATTACACCAATTGAGTCTGTATGGGAAACTTATCCAAGTATGGAGCAAAGCCAGGTTCGAGCAGCATTGGCACGCACCGGACTTAAAAGTGAACACATTACTCGCCCTCTTTCCAGTTTAAGTGGTGGTGAGCAAGCGAAGGTTCGTTTATGTAAGCTAATGATGGAAGAAAGTAATTGGCTAATTTTCGATGAGCCAACTAACCATTTAGATATTCATGCAAAAGAAGAGTTGAAACGTGCAATGAAGGAATTCAAAGGCACAATTGTTCTTGTCAGCCATGAGCCTGAATTTTATGAGGGCTTAGCGACAAAGGTTTGGAACGTTGAAGAATGGTTCTCTACAGGGAAAGAAATTATTGAAGAGTAAAACTTTAACCTGATAAACATTAAAAAGCTGATCGTGAGAAGTATCGCGATCAGCTTTTTTGCATATTCTTTTGACTGGAAACGTTAGTTATCTCCCATATCGACAGTTAACTCTAAGTCTATCTCTTTTTTCATAGCATGCCATTTTGCTTGATATTTGGCTTTTGGAATCCCAAGATTTTGTTCATAACGGCACATCCAACAAGAACAATGAACCTTGCCTTTGTTAAACTTACCTCTTACGGGCAGAAATTTTTCTTCGTTGTCGTCCCAATTAAAAACGTTTCTTACGATTCCTATCTTTTTTTGAATGGCTCGCTCTCGCTGATGGCGAGTGTAAGATTTCGAACGATTTTTCATATTGTATCAGCTCCCTTGAGAAACCCGAGCTTGCAAGGTGCTTCAAGGAATGGCAATAGCGCACCCTACAAGCTCGGCATGTAGCTGAACAATTGGATTATATAATTCATAGTGTCTTACCCCTCTATTTTTTTACAATAATAGCATATCTCAAAGCAGAACACTAACAGCTATTTCTATAGCATATTGCATAGAAATTTTTTTGTTCATCGTGTATAAAGTTATAAAAGAGATTATTTAAGGAGATTAATACAGTGAAAACCAATGCTCTATTTTATAAAATACAAAAAAGAACTGTGACCACTAAGGACTATGTGAATTGGTCCCATAACTTATTAGCAAACGATATATCATCACCATCCGTAAATATACTTTCTTCCATCTCATATAATGAGAGTATTTTCGAAGTGGAAGTTTATTTCAAAAGGGCTTTACAAGAGTTATCAATACAAGCACCAACCCTTGAAACATGTACAAGAGATTATTTAGGTTATTTAGCAGCTAAAATACTAGAGGCTAATAGTCATTCTGCGATATTTGATTTAGCTTACATGATGTATCGGATTATTGCATCTGATTTAGATTATCCGGACGATTTGATGGAGTGGTATGAAGTAAGTGAGCTCATCGATCAGCTGCGCTATAGCGTTGAACCTACTGAGCTTAATGAAGAAGAAGTAATATCAAGGATTAAAATTGAAGCTAGCAATTATCCCGTTGAGCAAAATGTTTATACTTCCCAATCTACTAACAAAGACTAATTAAAATAGAAAAACGAACTTGGATTTGCTATTCCAAGCTCTTTGCCTTTTTATAAATATAACGTACGTGTCTTATCATTCTTCCCATTGGAGTCGCAGCCTACTGCTACAATCGGCACAAATAAAAAGTTCATAATAATCGCCGCTTTTGTCATCGATTTCATTCAATTGAATTTATTGCCTAACTAAAAAATACTAAAACGTGAAACCTTCATCAAGATTTCACGTCCTTATTTATACATATTTTACGCAAAAGCTAATGATTCTTTTGCTAAATCATCATTCATAATCATTTCTTTTAGACGTTGTTTTGCTCGGAATAAGCGAGATTTTACAGTTCCTATAGACACTTTCATAACCTCTGCAATTTCATTTAGTGAAAATTGATGTACATAGAAATACATGACAGTCTTTTGATAAATAGCATCTAGTTCAGAAATCTTAGTGCGGACAATTTCACAGACGTCTTCTTTTTCTAGCTGCTCCTCTACTGATAAAACATCTGAAGCAATGAGGTCCAGCAATGAAATATCTAACTGATCAGGTTGATTTGCAACGTATTTACTGCGTCTTACTTGCTTACGGTAACGGTCGCGGAATGTATTCATACAAATAGTTGTTAACCATGCTTTTACGTGGTCTACTTCCTTCATATAAGACTCGTACCTTACAACTTTCATCCATACCTCTTGCATTAAATCTTCTGCTTCTACAGGGTTTTTAGTCAGTTTCAGACATAGGTAGTATATGTAACGGTTATATTCTTCATATATATTCTCAATTGTAATTTGCATTTTTAATATCCTCCGGTTGGCTTTTCTTATAACTATATAATGCCAAATCCTAACCTTACCCTCCATCGGATTCTCTTTCAGAAAAATTACAAACGTGTAAGAAACAAGAAAGGTATCATGTAGTAAAGTACGCATCAACCAACCTGCACTATCTACTAGCGGCCAAAGCCAACCACTAACTTCCTAGGAGGAATATAATTTTGGAAAATGGGAAATTAATAACTTGGGAACCAATACAAAACAATCCATTTGACCGTTTTAAAGAACCAATGGACTTAGTATCAATGCATTATGATTTTGAAAAGTTCGAATTAACATTCGCAACATGTACACTCAACAACCCAGTACAGGAATTTAAATTCACATATAAGCAAGACGAGAATTATTTTTATCCAGTTCGTCATTTTCGCATTTTGGAAGAACATATAAGATCGGATTTGGAAAACCTTTTTGGTGAAATTTACAAGGAAAGAAAAGACGCTGGTTTGCCAAATCTCTTATACGATTCTACTTTTTACAAAATAGAAAATTCAAGTTTTGAATCCTGGTATAAAAGTATTGACGGTAGTCTTCCGTTACCAGAAGATTCTACTCTTGAACATCACTTATATGTAACAGGCAATCATTTTATTGAAGTATTAAGTGAAGTACAACCCACAATTACTAAAATAAAATAGATAATATAACCACTGTATACTTTTAGTTCGATCTATTGCATTGTCTTCTATAAAAAACCAATAAAAAATGGCCACCTAAATAAAAAAACACAAGAGAATTTAATCCTCTTGTGTTTCGATAGTATCGTCCTCTGAATCCTTTGTAATCGTTACTCGTACAATTCTATTGCGATCCATTTCGTTTATTTCTATATACAGGTTTTCAAAACGGAACTTTTCATTCTCTTCTGGTACATGACCGAGTTGTTCTAAAACGAGACCACCTATTGTATCATTTTCTGTTTCAATAGAAAGCTCGAACATTTCATTTAGGTCTTCAATTTCAAAACGTCCGGAGCATACCAGATGGTTTTGCGATTGTTCAAACAGAAGGATTTCTTCATCCTCATCCGTCTCATCCTCAATTTCTTGGCCAATCATTTCTTCTATTAAATCTTCATGCGTAACAATACCAAGTGTACCCCCGTATTCATCTAAAACGATGGCCATATGCTTCTTCTTGTTGAGCATCAACTTAAATACTTTTTCTACACTTAATGTTTGTACGACAAACAATGGTTCTTTATCAACAATTTCCTCTAGCGTAAGTGACGGTTCTATAGACCATTCTATTAGCATTCGTGAATAGAACATTCCAACAATCGTGTCTAAGCTCTCTTCATATATAGGATAGCGCGTATATGAGTGTTCTAAAATGATATCTCTTACTTCTTCGTAAGTAGCTTCTATTGGGATACCTACCACATCTGTTCTATGTGTACAAAGAACATCCGAGACATCCTTATTTGGAAAGTCCAAAATTCCTCTAATTCTCTCCGACTCCTCTACCTCAAACGTACCATCACTTGAAGCAAGATCCACCATGGAAAGCAATTCTTCCTTCGTAATCATTGTTTCTTTTACTGCCCCATTAGATCCTATTCTGATGAGCATATTTGTAAATTCTGAAATCAAGATAGTAATAGGACGAAGAATTGCGACTAAGAAACGTATTAATGGTGCTACTATGTAAACAATCGTTTCAGAAAATGTTGCTGCAATTGTTTTCGGCAATACCTCACAAAATAATATTATAAATGCTGCTACAACTACAACGGACCAACCAATATGCCATTCATAGTGATCTGCTATTAATATAGCTAATAACGTCATAGATGTATTAGCTACCGTGTTACCAATAAGAATCGTTATAATCATTCGGTCCGGCTTCATTAGCTGGGCAAGTAATTTAACTGCAGCAACCTCCCCTTGCTCTGCTTTCAGCTGGACCTTTGTCCTATTTACTGTCATTAAGGCTGTTTCACTTCCGGAAAGGAAAAAGGAAGCTACAATGGAAACAGCTAAAAGTACAAATTCTATGTACAATTTAAAATCCTCCTATTTATTCACGTTCATGTATATAACTTCTTATAAATATAGCATACTGTCATTTTAGTTGTCACAACACAGACACTACTCAATTTGTATTTTTTGCCGTTTAATTAACTTCTAGAGTAGGATACTATACAGCTTTAAAGTAACATAAAAATTTATCTACTCTTATCATTATACTCTATTAGAATTTTTCCATGCCGATAAATTGCAAAAAAACCTTCCAATGTGGCAAGAAAGGATTTTCGGTAATTCTGATTATCCCCTTAAACTTTCCATACACCCCCAGCCGTCTTATAATTGTCGACAGAGTAAAAAAGGAGATTCAAGGCATGAATGAAGAATTAGAAGATGCATTTATAACATTTATACGCACCCAGCAAATGTCGCTATATTTACTGGCGTATAGCTACACAAAAAACGAACAAGATGCGCTTGATGTCGTGCAAGACAGTATTCAAAAAGGTTGGTTGGCGATTGAGAGACTGACAAATCGTGAACACATGAAAAGCTGGTTTTATACGATTTTAGTTCGCACAGCGATTGATTTACTACGAAAGCATAAGCGTGTCGAACTTATTGGAGACGACGCCCTCCTGCAATTATCTGAGCTAGATACATATCGCAATCTTGACTTACAGCAAGCATTGCACCATTTACCTCTACAGCTACGTGAGGTTATTGTACTTCGTTATTTTGAGGATTTGAAGATCGAAGACGTAGCAAGCATTTTGACGATTCCACTTAGCACGGCTAAATCAAGACTCTATAAAGCATTAAAGCTGTTAAAAATTGAGCTAGAGATGGAGGAGGATTTGGTCAATGGATGACAAGTTAAAAAAACTACAAACTCAATATAAAGATGTACCAATCCCAGAAGAACTAGAGATAATGATAGAAAGAAATTTACAACATCGTCCTCATAAGAAAAAACGCAAACTACCGATTTTTTTAATATCTGCAGCTGCAGCTGCAGTGCTGTTCACAGTGGGGCTAAATACAAGTCCAACAATGGCAAAAACTTTAGCAGATGTACCGGTAATTGGACCAGTAGTTCAGGTGCTTACCTTTACCAAGTATGAGATGGTGGAGGGTGAATATACAGCAGACATTCAAGTCCCTCAAATTTCCGGCTCATCTGCTGACATCGAGGCTTTGAACGCAAAATACGCTGAGGAAGGCAAAGCACTATATGAGCAATTTAAGACGGATATAGAGGAAATGGAAGCTGGAAATATGTCCTTAAATAGCGGCTATATTATCGAAACTGATACCGATGAAATATTGTCATTTGGTCGCTATGTAGAAGTCACCGTCGTCTCATCTTCTACTGTGATGCAGTACACAACGTTTGATAAAAAGGCTGAAACGGTCATTACATTACCGAGCCTATTTAAAGATGATCGCTATATAGAAATTATTAGTCGCTATGTAGAAGATGAAATGCGTAAGAAAATGATTGAAACAAACGGTGATGATATGTACTGGGTAGGTGGTACAGAGTGGCATGACGAGTCATTTGGTGTCTTTACAAGCATTTCTCCTGATCAAAACTTCTATATTACCGAAGAGGGAAAACTTGTGATTTCCTTTGATGTATATGAGGTAGCACCTGGATTTATGGGACTTGTAACGTTTGAAATCCCTACTGAGTTGCTGCAAGATGTGCTGATAAGCAATAAATATATTAAATGATGAAAATTGAAGTGAAAGATTAATTCCTGAACCTAAAAAAACAGGTGCACCTCTATTAATAGATGCACCTGCTTTTCTAAAAAATACAACTGAATGCCAATCTTACCTCATCTTGCAAGAAAATATCATCAGCTTTTCTCTACTTTTATTCATTTAACATTTTGTACATGTCCTTGTTCAACATTAAATGTACAGAAGATTACGCACGGTCAGAAATGATAATCATCTTCCGAAATAACCATTTCCTTCGGGTCATACGGTTCAATGTGGACAAATGTAACGGCCTCACTGTTAAGAGATTGTATATGTTGTTCAATTTTATTAGAAATATCGTGTGATCGACGAACGTTTAAGTTTGGATTAACACTAATGGTTATATCAATTAGCATCATACCACCATGTTGACGGCCTCGAATTTCAGTAATTTCACGTACTTGTGGCATTCTTTCTATATCTGCACGGATTTTAGCTAAAAATTTACTGTCAAAGCCATCTGTTAACAAATAAACAGCCTCTTTAAATATATCAATTGCAGTCTTAATAATGATAATACCGATGATAAAAGCTGTTATCGTATCAATAATAGGGAAGCCAATTATTGCTGCTACAATCCCAACAGCTGTTCCAATACTTACAAAAGCATCGGATCTATTATCATAAGCAGCGGCCTTTACGGCTGTACTTTTAATCCTTTCAGCCAAATTGTAGTTATATTTGTAGACGCCAAACATAATGACTGCGCTTATTAGGGCGACAAAGATTGTTAGTATGTCGGGGGTTACTTCCACAGGATTAGTCATACTCTTTACAGCAGATATCAATACCTCGATTCCAACGTAGATCATAATAAAGGAAGCAATTAGCGAGGCTATTGTTTCGGCACGAAAGTGGCCGTATCGGTGGTCATCATCTGGTGGTCGCTGTGAAATACGTAACCCGATTAACACTGCAACAGAAGCAATGATATCTGTCGTATTATTAAGACCATCGGCCCTTAAGGCTTCTGAATTTCCTAGATATCCTGCTGTTAGTTTAAAAATACTTAGGACAATATAAGTTACTATCGATAAGTAAGCACCTTTTTCACCGGCGCGCAAGTTTGTGTAAAGCTCCAAAATGTTTCCCCTCCGCAACTTCCCTTAAAACACGAAAGAGGCTACCCATTGCCAACTGACAAATGGGTAACCTCTATACTGAGTTTTTTTATTATATCATTCATTTGATCTTAAAGAAAGATTTATACCGAACAGATTAGTAATTTAACTATTCACTATTCTCGCTTATATATTGATTCTATTTCAAAGTCTAATCGCTATTCTTCCACTTGTACGATGACATTAACTACCGAGGCATCATGGTCTTTGATACGTAGTGGTGCAGTGAAGGCAGAAATAAGTCTTTTGCCTATTAAAGGTTCAGGGTTAATGTCTTCATAAATAAGCATGGTCGGTTCTTTGTACCTTTCATGATCTAAGAAAGCATGGTGTACGAAATAGCCATTCTCTTTTGCTTCTGTTAAGTTTTCAATGCTTAGCGTATCAATAGCGACTGCTTTACAGTTCGGCAATTTTGTCCGAATATATTCGGCTGCTTCAGGTGAGACAGTCGGAAAGTTATTAGCATATTTTTCAAAGTCAGTTCCGCGGTGTTTCCAGTTTCCTGTATTAAAGATAAGAATATCAGCAGTCTTAAGATCTTCATATTTTTCAAGTAGCTCAATTGTAATAAAACCATTAGGACCAACTGGACAATCAATTAATAGTGGATTTTCGTAAATGAAGTCTTCAATTGGAATAGCATCTATCCCCTTCCCATTATTTAAATGGTGATATGGTGCATCTACATGGGTACCAGCATGAAGATACATGCTAAGAACGCTACCGTTCCAATCATCCCCTTTTTCCAAACGCTCTCTTGGCTCTAATTTAACTTCTGGTAAACCGGGATAAACAGGCATCCCTTCATAGATTGGATAACCTATTTCAACATATTTCTTCATTCCTATCCACTCCCTCTATCATTTTGATTTTTGTTTTTATTGTACTAGCCTATATTCTATTTGAGTTAATCGTATCTTTGTTAGTATTCTTTATACATAAGCTAAATACCTTTATAATTTACATAGTGATTAATTCGTTAATCTCTATATTTAACAAACTTTTCTAATGATTTAGTTACCTTGAAATTGTGATATACTATTTTTACTAAACTATCTTTGGAAAGAAGGATAAATCTATGAGCCAAATAACTAATTTAGATAACTATTTTGCAGAAAAAAGAGAACAACATTTAGAAGAATTAAAAAAATTCCTTAGCATACCAAGTATTTCTTCCTTATCAGAGCACAAAGCGGATATGCAAAAAGGTGCAGAATGGCTTGCAAACTCCTTTAAACAAGCAGGACTAGAAAATATTGTAATAGATGAAACGAAAGGTCATCCCGTAGTATACGCAGACTGGTTACATGCGGAAGACAAGCCCACGGTGCTGATCTATGGACATTATGATGTTCAGCCTGTAGATCCATTAAACCTTTGGGAATCAGAGCCATTCAAGCCTGAGGTACGTGATAATAAGCTATATGCTCGTGGTGCCAGTGACGATAAAGGACAAGTATTCATGCATGTGAAGGCAGTTGAAGCACTTCTAGAGTTAGAGGGAGCTCTACCTGTTAATGTGAAATTCCTAATTGAGGGTGAAGAAGAGGTTGGAAGCCCTAATCTAGAAGAATACATTGAAAATAACAAAGATAAGCTTGCAGCAGACGTCATTGTTATTTCTGATACAGGAATGCAAGGACCTGGGCAACCAGCAGTATGCTACGGTCTACGCGGTTTATGTGGCGTTCAAATTGATGTAAAAGGCGCTAAAGGAGACTTACATTCTGGACTTTACGGTGGCGGAGTACAAAACTCTATCCACGCTTTAGTATCCATTCTAGAGTCTTTCCGTAATGCAGAGGGTACAATTGAAGTAGAAGGCTTCTATGACAACGTTCGTCCTTTATTGGAAGAAGAACGTGAAGCATATGCTGCACTTGGTTTCAGTGAGGATGAATTGAAACAAGAAGTAGGTGTAGATGAGTTATTTGGAGAAAAGGGTTATACACACTTAGAACGAGTTTGGGCTCGTCCAACTCTTGAAATCAACGGGGTATTTGGTGGCTTCTCTGGGGAGGGCATTAAAACGGTTTTACCAAGCGAGGCAGGAGCTAAAATTACTTGTCGCTTAGTACCAGACCAAGATCCAGATGAAATAGTTGAAAAGCTGAAGGCTCATATTGATCAGCATAAACCAGCTGGCGTAACCGTAACAGTAACTGAATTTGATAAAGGTAAACCTTTCATCACTCCTTTCGACCATCCAGCTATTCAAGCTGCAGGACGTAGCTATGAAAAAGTATACGCTGTACCAACTGCCTATACACGCGGTGGCGGATCTATCCCAATCGTAGCAGCATTTGATGAAATTCTTGGACTACCGGTAGTGTTGATGGGCTTTGGCTTATCTACAGAAAACTTCCATGCACCTAATGAGCATTTCCATCTAGAAAATTTTGATAAAGGATTACGCGTTATTGGTGATTACTATAATGAGCTCGCTAGCCTATCAAAAGACGAATTAAAAAAATAAACCATGAAAAGCACATGAATTCGTTCTGAGTTCATGTGCTTTTGTCATCAAATTACTGTATAATTTTTTCAACAAAAACAAATTTTAAAAATGAAAGGAGACTTTAATGAAAGAACAAGCTTTAAAGTTATTAGCTAGAAAAATTGTGACCACCCTCATCACTGCCATGCTTTTTGCTTTAAGCTTTTCTTCTTATGGCCTGATTGGTAACGATTCTCTTTCACCATATGATCGTGGTGAAGAATTTATTGGCTGGGCTTCTCTATTTTTTTATTACGGTGGTATCATCATTTTCATATACGGGACAGCTGTTTCTACTGTTTTAGAATTGATGATGAGAAAAATATTACCCAAGTATAATTGGTTATATATTTTATTTCATGGCTTATTTGGTGGTATTTTCTTATTCCAGGATCTAGACATACTATTTTTAGGAGTAGTTCCGGCCTTCATATACGGCCTAGTGGATAGATGGCTATACACTCAAAATATGGATGGTCGCCATATTAAATTTGGACTTCTTATTCCGGTTGCCCTCACTCTAGTACTATGGGCAGTTTTCTCCCTCACGTCTGAGACACGACCCTCTTTTACTAGTGAAGAGGCAATTGAGCGTGCTACATCTGGAGAAGGTACTATTTCTAGTAACTTTCCAAAGGATAAAAAGAAATGGAATGGGGAAATTGAAGGTTTTCAGGTATCTAGAAAATCCTCTGCAAGAAAAAGAGGTGATCATAAGTATATTGTTACCTTCACAGAAAGCTGGGAAAAGGGGTATTTGAACGGAACTTACAAAATTCATTATATAGTTGATCGAAACACAGTATCTCTTCATAGTGAAAGCGGCCTAGTTCCTCCCTACTATAAAAAATAAGGCAAGCAAAATCAGGGGTTCCCCTCTTTTTGCTTGCCTTTTGCATTTTACTTTCGATTGCCAAAGAATGTTACAACTTCATCAATACTCTTACGTGGTTTTGGTTGAGGTGCTTCATTGTAATAACCAACCTGGAACATGCTGATAATACGTTCTCCAGATTGAACTCCTAAAGCTTCACGGAACTTTGGATTGTCTAGGAATCCTGGTGTCTTCCAGCATGATCCAATACCTTTTTCCCAAGCTAGAAGTTGGATGTTCTGCACAAGCATACTAGCTGCTGCATAATCCTCTAAACGTTCCTTTTGACGTGCATCTTCCGGAACAATGACAAATAGGTATGCTCCAGGATTTTTAAATTTTTGCATTTGCTTCTCTAGAGCATCCTCTGAAAGCTCTTTCCATTTTGGAATGCCATATTCTTTTAGCAGCTCATGCAATTCTGTTAAACCTTCTTCGCCGCATGCTGCGATAAAACGCCATGGCTGTCTCATCTGATGATTAGGAGCCCAAAGAGCGTCCTCCATAATAGACACTAATGTATCTCGATCAACTAGCTCTCCATTAAATAATTTAATAGATCTTCTTTGGATAATTGCGTCACGTACTGATAATGATTGTTCCGTCATATTAACACCCTCTTAATTGTCAGTCTTTTTTATCCTTCTAATCATACCAATTTCTATGAAACTTTAAAAGTCTTCAGTTACTACTAGAATTATGTATGCAGCAGTCATACTTAGTGTAAAATATAGTATAAATAGGAAACAATACAAATGTTATTTTGAGGTGATTTGTTGGTTCTCTACTGGATTTTCAGCTATTTTGTCGGCAACATTCTAACAGCCTGGTGGATTGGCAAATGGAAGAAAACTGATCTTCGGCACTTGAGAAGTGGGAACCTCGGTGCTAGAAATGCAGGCGCTGTTCTAGGCAAGACTGCCTTCATCTTAACCTTTCTTGGAGATGCTTTAAAAGGAGTTCTAGTACTTTATATTGGACATTATTTAGATTTTTCGATTCTGGTTATTTCGATTGCAGCATTCTTCGTCATCATAGGGCACCTATATCCTGTTTGGTTAAAAGGAAAAGGAGGCAAAGGAATAGCTACGTTCATTGGGGTATCATTAGCACTTAATCCATTTTTATTTGGAATGCTAGCTATTATTTTTTTATTTTTCTTAGGTCTTTCCAGAAGTGCAACCTTAAGCATGATTTTCGCCTTCAGTGCATATGGTGTTTTATGCTTAGTTATACCTGAATACCGAGAGCTTGCCCCCTTATCTCTAGCTATTGCCATTATTCTTTTCCGTCATCGGTTTGATATAGTTGATTCCTGGAATGAACGTTGGTGGAGCAAGTCAAAAGAAACTAACAACTAGTCAATATAACACTTACATTTGAATATGCTACATTATTATCGTAAATATATATAGATAGGATGTACAGAATGATTCCACATAAAATTGCATGGGTTATTGATAGCAGCGCATATATAAATAATTATTTACAAGAACATCCCGATGTCTTTATAGTTCCGATTAATATACATTTCGGTACGGAGCAGTTTGTAGATGGTGTAGACTTAACGTCTGAGCAGTTATACGAACGAATTCGTAATGGTGCGAATTCTATAAAAACCTCCCAGCCATCAGCAGGTGAGTTTGCTCAGCTTTACTCGAAGTTAAGTAAAGAATACGAATCCATCATCGCCATACATGTATCAAATAGTTTAAGCGGGACCCTTTCATCGTCTGTTGCCGGAGCACAAATTGCTCAAGTGCAAGTAGATTGTATAGACTCCCTATCACTTTCTGCTGGAATTACTGGTTTAGTTGAAAAGGGTATTAAACTACAACATGAGGGACTACCCTATACCGAAATAGTAGAACACCTAAAATCAGAGGCTACTAAGTTTAAAAACTACATCTTGATCGGTAATCTTACTCAGTTATATAAAGGTGGACGTTTAAGTAGTGCCCAATTTTACTTAGGCAGTCTCTTAAAAATAAAACCAGTTATCCAAATAAATAATATGGGACAGCTACAGGAGCTAGATAAGGTACGTTCCCATAAAAGAGCAATTCAATATTTAGTGGATAAAGTTGTAGACTCTGTTGAAAATGATGGTATCGAGACTGTTTATATTATGCATGCCAACGCTCTTGGGCAAGCGGAAAGCTTAAAAGAAACTATTTTGCTATCTTGTCCGAATTTAGATGTAACCATAGGTGAGATAAGCACCTCTCTTGCAGTACATGCAGGTGAGGATACAATTGCAGTCCTATGGTATTTGCCTTAAGTAAGAAAGACATTTTAAATATCAATGCTCCCGAGTAGGTTCGGGAGCTTTTATTGTTCTGGTATGCGTAATTTACTTAAAAATCATCCTTTACATGAAAGAATACATACTTCGTATTAGGGGTGTACGCATAGGAATCCTGATATTCCCAATATCTATTTCTACTGTTGTTTGTATGAGCATTCACGTACGGCACCCCGTCTTCAACCCTTGTAACAATCGTAGAATGATCCCACCTTCCATCCCCTTGGAAATCATAAAAGATTAAATCTCCTAGTGTTAGCTGGCTTGCGGAATTAACCTGTGTTGCCTGCAATCCAATAGTAGATCCAGCTAAGTACCACCGTAACGAATGGGGTGTCGTCCAGCTTAAGCTCCATGAATTGTTACTTAACCACCACCCTTTTTCCCTATTTGGCTGCCCTCTCATAGGGGCCCCACCTGCCAATAAACATTGTGAAATATAATTTGTACAATCCACATCAAATATAGGGAAATTAGGATTATAGCTGTTCCACCATTGATCCGCATATTGAATGGCAGCGTTTCTATTATATTTTGCCATTTTTACCACCTCCTCCTATCTTGTTTATATGTATTTAAGAAGAATATATGCTAGTATGAAGTTAACTGAACAATCTTTTATCTTTTATTCTATATTTTTGGGAAAGGAAGTTGGCTGATGCGACAACATGCAGAAAAGGAAATCTTAGTGCCGACTTTGCTCTGCGATGATAAGGGAAATTTAAATCCGAAGGCAATTGGATTCGCTAGAAGACCTATAATTGAAAGTAATCTTAAAGGTCACTATATGCGAAAGAAAAAATGGAATTATTGGTGCATCTTTGGAGATGAAGTCCTATTTTCAGTAACTATTAGTCATTTAGATTATGCTGCTGTCTGTTTTGTTTATTTCCTAAATTATGAGACGCAACGCTTTGTCGAAAGAACGGTAACTATCCCTTTAGGTACAAAGGTGAAAATGCCAACTAATGTACTGGAAAGCGTTCGATTACAGTCTGAGGAAATGTCCATTCAGCTCCTATATCTTCAAAACGAAACTCATATGACAGTTACAGTTCCAGATTTTGATGGAGAAGTTTTGCATGCTGATTTGGTTATTTCTCATCCACCAGATGAGGATTCTTTAAATGTGGTTATTCCATGGAATCGAACTCAATTCCAATTTACTGCGAAGCATCACCTCCTTCCTGCTAAAGGCTTTGTGAAGATGGGTAGTTCCTCTTATTCCTTTCAAGGCGAAGATAACTTTGCAGTACTAGACTATGGAAGAGGCGTTTGGCCTCGCGAGGCAATTTGGAACTGGGGCTTTGCATCTCAACGTGTAGGGGCAAGAAAAATTGGGCTTAACTTTGGAGGTAAATGGACAGATGGCACTGGGATGACAGAAAATGCTGTTATTGTAGACGGTCATTTGTCAAAGATTCACGAGGATTTAGTGTTTCAGTATCAAAATACTGATTTCATGGTCCCTTGGAAAATTAAGACTAAGTTTTCTAAAGACGTTGATCTCACCTTCACTCCTTTCTTCCATCGAGTAGCGAAGACAGATGTTAAGTTGGTTTCCTCGGAAGTAAATCAGATGATGGGGTATTATAATGGCAAGATTCATTTAGAAGACGGAACAATTCTAACGATCCAGCAGATGTTAGGATGTATTGAGGAGCACAAGGCTAAATGGTAAAAAGGCTACCCAGTTAGGGAAGCCTTTTTTTGTGGAATGTTGTGCCTTCTCCTATTCTCCAGGTTAGGTGACACTTTTCTAGGTTTAGGTGTGGCTCCCCCAGTTAGGTGTTAATTGCTAACCTTTAGGTGGCATTCTTCACCTTTTAGGTGCACTTTTCATTCTATTAACGTGACACTTCTCTACCATCCCTTGTCTTGGACAGTCATAGGGTCTTTAAATAAGCTGTTTTTGCATTTGTTTGTTCTTTTCCTTAAACATGTCGTTATGAGAGGATACCATGGCAAAGCTATGTGCATCTGGTTCAATGAATTGTTTCGCTCGGTTTACCGCATTTGCTGCATCTTGGAAAGTACCTGCAATTAAGTGCAGTTTTCCTGGATGAGCTAATATGTCTCCAGCTGCGTAAATACCTGGAACAGACGTCTCACTTTTACTGGTGCCGGCTACGTAATATTCATCCTTCACTGCTATATTTACCGTACTTTTTTCAATCAACTCTGCATCTCGTTCATAGCCATGATTGATAATGACTTCATCCACTTCAAGATAAGTAATTTCCCCTGTTTCATTGTTTGAAAGGGCTACCTGTTCAATAATGTCACGGTTATTAGAAGCGATCAGCTTAGTGATAGATGTATTGAATAAGCAGGTTACTGAGCTATTCATCAATTGAGTTATTTGAGCTTCATGTCCATTTAACGCATCCTTGCGGTAAGTAACAAATACTTTTTTGGCAATTGGCTCCAGTTCGTTTGCCCAATCAATCGCAGAGTTCCCTCCACCTGAGATGACGACGGTTTTATCCTTAAAGCGACGAATAGATTTGATCGTATAGTTTAGGTTACTAACCTCAAAGCGATCTGCTCCACGTATGTCTAGTTTAAGAGGGTTTAGGATTCCCCCCCCGATTGCAAGGATAATGGTTTTGGAATAATGAATTTCTCCAGAAGCTGTAGTTAAACAAAAGACATTGTTATCCTTACTAATTGCTTCTACCTTTTCGTTTAATACTACTTCCGGATTAAATGTTAACCCCTGCTCTACTAGCTGATGGATTAATCGTTCACCCGAGATTGGAGGCTGTCCCCCCACATCCCATATCATTTTTTCTGGATAAACATGAACTTTACCACCTAGCTGGGGTTGGAATTCAATAATCTTTGTTTTCATTTCTCGTAATCCACTATAAAAAGCAGAATATAAGCCTGCTGGGCCACCACCAATTATCGTTACATCAAATATATCACGCATACTGTAATCCCCTTTGAAATTTATTGTTGACTTCTGCCCAAAAATTCCATATGCTTTCTTTATGATAATGATAATCGTTTTCATTTATTTTATCAACTGTTAGTTTGGAGGTTTTTAAATGGTTCGCCTTTATACGGAAGATTTGTCTATAGGCTATGGAGAAAAACTTATTGTGAAGGAGCTATCTATACAAATTCCTGACCAAAAAATTACAACAATTATTGGCCCTAATGGCTGTGGCAAATCCACCCTTCTAAAAGCAATTACGCGGATTATTCCACACCAATCAGGATCTATATTGTTAGATGGGAAAACAGTTTCAAGAGAAAACACAAAAGTGCTTGCTAAGAAGATGGCGATTCTCCCCCAAACTCCGGAAAGTGCAAGTGGACTTTCAGTTGGTGAACTAGTATCCTATGGTCGTTTCCCCTACCAAAGCGGTTTTGGACGTCTCACCAAAAGAGATTATGAGGTAATAGATTGGGCAATGGAAGTGACTGGAACCCTTGGGTTTAAATATCTACCAGTAGATTCCCTTTCAGGAGGACAGCGTCAAAGAGTCTGGATTGCTATGGCGCTTGCACAGGAAACGGAAATCATCTTTTTAGATGAACCAACCACCTATCTCGATATGGCCCACCAATTAGAAGTACTAGAGCTTTTACAGAAGTTAAATGTTCAAGAAAAAAGAACTATTGTTATGGTTTTACATGATTTAAACCAAGCTGCACGCTTTGCTGATTATATTATTGCTCTCAAAGATGGCCATATTATTAAGGCTGGTAATTGCAAGGAAGTCATCACAAAAGAAATTTTAAGAGATGTCTTTCAAATTGATGCTGAAATAGGCTTGGATCCGAGGACAGAAAAACCAATGTGCATTACATATAACCTACTAAAGGGAGAATATAAAAAATGAAAAAGCTTCTTATACCAATATTGTTTTTACTTATCTTATTAATGAGCGCTTGTAATAATGACGAAACAAATGGAACAGCTAATGAAAATCCCAAAGAGTCTACTACTATTACATATAATTCAGAGGAAGGTCCGATTGAAGTTCCTGCTGATCCGAAACGTGTTGTGGTGGTATCTACCTATGCGGGGAATGTAGCCGCACTCGGAGTAAACCTTGTTGGGGTTGATGCTTGGTCGAAATCTAATCCTCAGTTTGATAAGTATTTCGCAGATGTAGAAGAGGTTTCAGAGGATAACCTAGAAAAAATTATTGAGCTAGACCCGGATTTAATCATTGGACTTTCCACTGCTAAAAATTTAGACAAATTAAAAGAGATTGCTCCAACTGTTACGTTTACGTATGGAAAAGTAGATTACCTTACTCAACATTTAGAAATTGGAAAACTATTAAATAAAGAAAAAGAAGCTCAGGAATGGATAGATGATTTTAAGAAACGTGCACAAACAGCAGGTGAAGAAATTAAAACCAAAATAGGTGATGATGCAACTGTCTCTGTTATCGAGAATTTTGACAAGCAATTATATGTATTTGGTGATAACTGGGGTAGAGGAACAGAAATTATCTATCAGGAAATGAAGCTAGCAATGCCTGAAAAAGTAAAGGAAATGGCTTTAAAAGATGGGTTTTATGCTTTATCGCTCGAAGTATTGCCTGAATATGCAGGAGATTACATTATTTTCAGTAAAGCAGGGACACAGGATAACTCCTTCCAAGAAACTGATGTATACAAAAATATTCCTGCCGTAAAAGAAGATCGAGTTTTTGAGGCTGTTGCTGAAGAATTCTACTTCAATGACCCAATTTCTTTAGACTATCAACTAGCGTTCTTTAAGGAAAATTTTTTAAACAGTAAATAGTGTACTGGAGGGATTCATATTGGAATTCCTCCTTCTTCATGTCAGAAAGGAACTAAAATATGAACTCTTCTCTGCATTTTAGTATTAAATTAATAATAAGCTGCTTCCTGCTTATCATTATGTTTGGCTTTGCTATCATCTTTGGAGCTGCAGAAACTAGCATTGTAGATGTGTGGAAAGCAATTTTTACATCCCAAAACAACGATTCAATAAATATTATTCGAGAAATACGTCTTCCTCGTGAGGTGGCTGCAATTATAGTAGGTTCAGCCTTGGCTATATCGGGAGCTATCATGCAAGGGATGACAAGAAACCCTTTAGCCGATCCTGGTCTACTTGGTCTAACCTCTGGGGCAAATGCAGCTTTAGCTGTAACTCTTGCCTTCTTACCGGCTACCAACTATTTAGGTATTACATTTGCTTGCTTTGTTGGTTCTGCGTTAGGGGCTATATTAGTTTTTAGTATAGGGGCTGCTAAAAAAGGCGGATTCTCTCCTTTGCGCATCGTTCTTGCAGGAGCTGCCGTCTCAGCCTTTTTATATGCCGTTGCAGATGGAATCGGTATATATTTTAAAATATCAAAGGATGTTTCTATGTGGACCTCCGGTGGTTTAATTGGTACATCGTGGAGTCAGCTACAGGTCATTGCTCCATTTGTTATAGCAGGCGTTATTGTTTCACTTTTACTATCTAGACAGCTTACTATTTTAAGCTTGAATGAAGAGGTAGCAGTTGGATTAGGGCAAAGAATTTTTTTAGTGAAGACCATTCTATTTTTAGTAGTTATCTTATTAACCGGCGCATCCGTAGCATTAGTTGGTAACATGGCTTTTGTTGGTCTGATGGTTCCTCACATCGTTCGGGCCATTGTCGGCACTGACTATCGATTTATTATCCCTATGTCCGCTATTTTAGGAGCTATATTAATGCTTTTAGCTGACACTATCGGTCGTACGATTAATATTCCATATGAAACCCCTGTGGCGGCAATCATTGCAATAATGGGTCTACCATTCTTTTTATTGATTGTTCGAAAAGGAGGGAAAATATTTCAATGATTCATCCCAAAGTTATAAAAAAACAACGTATATTATTTGTTAGCTTTCTAGTTTTAATTTTAGTGACTGCTTTCGTGAGTGCGGGAATTGGCTATTCTTCTCTATCCTTTGACCGCTTGATTCCAACTATATTAGGAGATGGCTCCTTTAAGGAAGAGTTTGTACTATTTTCTATCAGGCTCCCACGAATTATTATTACCTTACTTGCAGGCATGGCTCTTGCTTTATCAGGAGCTATACTCCAGGGGATTACTCGAAACGATTTAGCCGATCCTGGGATAATTGGTATCAATTCTGGAGCAGGTGTAGCAATTGCTTTGTTTTTTTTATTTTTCCCTATAGATCCTGGTTCATTTATTTACCTTTTACCTATTGTGGCATTTTTAGGAGCTTTACTTACAGCATTTCTAATCTATATCTTTTCCTATAATCGCGAAGTTGGACTCCAGCCAGTACGTTTAGTATTAATAGGTGTGGGCTTTTCCATGGCGCTTTCAGGCTTAATGATTGTTCTCATTTCTTCTGCTGATACTAAAAAAGTTGATTTTATAGCCAATTGGTTAGCAGGAAACATTTGGGGCGCGGACTGGCCCTTTATTTTAGCCTTACTACCTTGGTTGATCGTACTGGTTCCTTTTACCATGTATCGAGCAAACCGGTTAAATCTATTAGGACTCAGTGAGCCAGTGGCGATTGGTGTTGGAGTTTCCATTGAAAAAGAACGTATAGCCTTCTTAATAGTGGCAGTAGCTTTAGCAGCAGCTGCAGTTAGTGTTACGGGTGGTATTGCATTTATTGGTTTAATGGCTCCCCATATCGCGAAATCGCTAGTAGGTCCAAGACATCAGCTATTTTTACCAATTGCAATCCTATTAGGCGGCTGGTTATTGTTACTAGCTGATACAGTCGGACGAAATATACTTGAGCCTAGCGGGATACCAACCGGTATTGTAGTTTCCCTTATTGGTGCTCCTTACTTTATGTATCTATTGCTAAAAAAATAAGCGATATTTTGTTTAAGGCATGTGTCTATACACGGATAGATTCCCATTTAAATTCCAATAAGAAAGTAATTAAAAAATGGTTGATATCCTTTAAAAAAGTACTTAAGTAAAAGCTTAAGTACTTTTTTGTATGGAAGAATAAAATCAGAGAATAAAGCTAAAATAACAAGGACATTTTTCTAATTCTATAAAAAGGAGTAAATAGTATGAAAAATCAGTTTTTGAAGTCAACCGTATTGTTAATGGCCCTTGTTTTGATTGCCTCTCCATTAACTACAGAAGCGCAAGAAAACGTACCCCAAGAACAATGTGTTAGCCAAGCTGCATGTCAGCTGAAAGGAGACATAAGAAAGCTATGGACTGATCACGTCATGTGGACGAGACTTTATATTGTAAGTACGTTGGAAGGTCTTGACGATCAAGAAAAGGTGTTAGCAAGGTTATTAGAGAATCAGGAAGACATAGGGAATGCTTTCAAGCCGTATTATGGTGAAGCACCAGGCAATAAATTGACCGAGCTGTTAAAGGACCATATCCTCCTTGCCGGAAAAGTTGTCGATGCGGCAAAAAGCGGTAACAATGCTAATTTTGAAAGATACAATAAAGAATGGTATAAAAACGCAGACGATATAGCTGATTTCCTTAGCAAAGCCAATCCCAATTTGCCTAATGAAGAATTAAAAGAATTTTTGGAAATGCATTTAGAATTGATTACGGAGGATGTAAAGGCAAGATTGGCAAAGGATTGGGATTCAAGTATTATTGCTTTAGATAAAGGGATAGATCATATCCTCAAGCTTGCTGATACACTTTCAAATGGAGTCGTAAAACAATTCCCTAACAAATTTTAAAATAGTGTTGGACTACCAGGTTGGTAATAAACCAACTGAAATCACCTGAAGAAGAGCCCATTTTGTTCATTTTTTAAAATGGACTCTTTTAATTATCATAAAATACATTTTATCAATGTATTTTCGATAAAATTTCATAGCTACATCAGCTTCGTTAATAGAATTAAATACTGTAACACCTGTCAGTTCACGACCTACTTCTTTATTCCGCTTTCCTATTTATTAGGAAAAGTACAAGCAAAGAATAGACGAGGTGCAGTAGTAAATGAAAGTTCATAAAAAAAAGAAAGTGTGATTTTTTACTTTCACACTTTCCTTTTACTACTTCCCACTATTTAAGTAGTCTAGCATTTTCTTTGGGTAGTCAGTAAAAATAGCATCGATCCCAATCTCTTCTAACATGTCCACATAAGCTTCATCATTTACTGTGAAAACACGTACCTTTTTCCCGCTTGCTACTGCGTCATGACCCATCTTTCTTATAACCGTTGGGAAAAACGCATGTAACGCATCTGCTCCTACTAAATCTGCATATTTGTGAGGAGCAATCATTACTTCCATAAATAAAATGGCTGTTTCTATATTTGGTGCCTTCCTTTTAAAACTTTGAATTACCTCGTGATTAAAGGATGACACGACGACACGATTTGTGAGCCGGTAATCTTGGAGCATTTCAATTACCTTGTCCTCCATCCCTTCATAAGGGAATATATCTGATTTCAATTCAATGTTTATATGATGATGAGTATCTTTAAACACATATAATACTTCTCTTAAGGTTGGTATTTTTTCTCCTCTACACTTTTGAGAATACCAAGCTCCAAAGTCATACGCTTCTAACTGGGAAAGAGTCATATCTTTTATAAAGCCTTGTCCATTAGAAGTACGATCAATTTTTTCATCATGAATGACGACAAGTTCTCCATCCTTTGTCATATGAACATCAAATTCTACTCCGAATATAGGTAAAGCCGCCGCTGCTTTAAATGCTGAGATTGTGTTTTCTGGATGAGTTCCAGCCGAGCCTCTGTGTGCATAAATTTTCATGGTATGCCCCCCTCATATAGATACATTAAGTATATCTTCACGTAGAATATAATGGAAATGAATTTTCTAAAAATTTCAAGAAAAGCGTAATCGCCTGTCTCTGCCCCGACAGGCAAATGGAGAAAAGCGAGGAGGCAGCTCCTCAGCCACCG